>CAZTHI010000021.1:0-8384 GCA_964613135.1 uncultured Gammaproteobacteria bacterium | reverse complement strand
AACAGCAGCAAATGTGCCGTGTAGAGGGTTTGGTCATAATCCCCTTGGCTTCGGCGCTGGTGACCGAAATCACTAGATCAAATTCTGAGAAATCGAAACTCTCAAAAGCCAAGGGCATTAACCAGGGATAAATTTCGTGATTGGCCCTGGCGAAAGGAAGGTTTTGTAAAAAAGAACGGATAACTTTAAAAACCTTTGCCCAGGAAGCGGTTTGAGGATTATAAACAGCGGTGTATAAGGGCGCTTTCGGCCAAATCTCGTGAAGCGCTAAAAGTAGCCTCTCGGCCCCTCCCCATTTATTGACCCGGTCGTATATCAAGGCAACGCGCATAAACCTCCAGTGTTTGCTGGGCCATCTTCTGCCAGCTATATTTAGCGACTTGTTTATAACCCGATTGAGTTAACCGATCGCGGATTGACTGATTGTTGATCACTTTTTTGATTTTGGCAGCCATGTCACGATAGTCCAGTGGATTAAAGTAGAGCGCCGCTTCGCCGTAGATTTCCGGCAAGCAGGAAGAGTCGGCGGCCACCACCGGCAGGCCGGCTGCCATCGCCTCCAACCCCGGCAAGCCGAACCCTTCGATTAGTGAAGGGAAAACAAAAGCCGAAGCTTCGCTATAAAAAACCGCCAACTCTTCGTCGGGGACAAAGCCCGCCAAATTAACATATTTTTCCGCGCCGAGTCGTTTAACTTCTTGACCGAGGCGATCGAAAAAAACACTTCTGGCACAAACAACCACCAGGGAGATCTTTAAAAGCTTGACCGCCTCAATTAACCGCTTAATATTTTTGTGTGGATAAAGACTGCCGGTATAAACAACAAACGGCTTTTTAATTTTATATTTCGCCAGGATTTCTTGCTTTTTTGAAAATTGAAAATTAGAAATAAGCGGAGCTTGTTGCTTCGCAATTGAAAATTTGCTATCAGCTCCTTCATAAGTGACAATTATTTTCCCGGCCGGCAGATGATATTGCCTGATTAATTCTTTTTTGGTCCAGAGCGAAGGCACAATAATTTTGGCGGAACTGGCCACCGCAAATTTTGAGATTACAAGATAAATCAAATATTTAAACCAATAAAGCGGTTGCCGGCGGGTCGAAGTCTCCGGCCCGCGGGATTGATGCTTAATCAGGTCGTGGATGGTGGTTATTTTTCTGCCAAGATATAACAGCGGGATGTTAAAGCTGGGAAAATGAACCAGGTCCGGGCGCAGTTTAATCAATTGGAGTGGCAGGAGTAGCTGTTCGCGAATTGAGTAATGAGGGTAATCGGCAATGATGATTTCAAAAACTTTTCCATATTCTTTTTTAATTTCTTCATATTTATTTTTTCTAACCAATAAAATAATCTCCCAATTTTCAATTTTCAATTTTCCCGCCATTTTGGCGGTCGAGGTTTTTTCAATTTCATGAATAAGATTCATGACATACCGGCCGATGCCGGCGTGCTCAAGACCATACATGCGAGCATCAATAGCAATTTTCATACCCTAGCCGTCCTTATTTTTTCCATCAGTTCCGTGGCCTTGATAACCAACCAATTGACTAGGGCGGGGTATTTTTGCCGATAATGCTTCCGGTAAAAAATCCGCATCGCCTGAGTTGACGCTTTGGTAGAGCGCAATCTGGTTTCTCGATTGGCGGTAGTAATCTTTTGACTGTCCTTTTTTATACCCGAAGAGGCACCCTTATAATGAATGATTTTAACCGTAGGCACGTAAAATATTTTCCAGCCCTTTTCTTTCAACCGATAACAAAAATCTAAATCTTCTCCGTACCAAAAGTAATCTTCATCCCACCAATTAATCCCTTGCCCCGCCTGTCGACGAACGATTAAAAAAGCGCCGCAACCGGAGCCGATCTCGTGAGTGCTGTCCAAGGAAAGATAGCCCAACGAATAGCCGGAAAATAATTTAATTTTGGGAAAAATCTTTTGCAAACCGCTAAAATGGCAGAGGGCATTCCAGGGCGTCGGGAAGCCCCGATGGCAAGCATCGTCCAGATGGCCATTGGCCAGCTCGACCCGGCAGGTAGCCGCTCCGGCCGCTGGGGTCTTTTCCATAAACTTAATCATCTCCAAAAAGGTTCTATCGCTCACCACCGTGTCAGGATTGAGAAATAAGATGTAGCGGCCGGTGGCCTGAGGAATGCCCAGATTATTACCGTGGGCAAAGCCGAGATTTTTCTTACTTTCAATCAATTTGATTTGGGGGAATTCTTTTTTAATCATCGCCGGCGAGCCGTCGGTGGAAGCGTTGTCAACCACGATGGTTTCGTAGACAAAACTATTGACCGTCGCCCGGGCCACCGATTTTAAACAATCGCGGAGAAGATCCCTGGTATTATAGTTAAGAATAATAATGGATAAATCAATTTTGTTTTTCATCGCAAAACTTCCTCCAACCGATCGGTGATCTTGCCCCAATCGTACAACTTTTTGACTAACACCTGGCCGGCCAAACCCATTTCCTGACGGCGCTGGGGATTTTTTAACAGATCGACCACGGCCGAGGCAAACTCTCCCGGCTGATCGGCGATCATAACTTCCCGGCCATGTTTGACGGACAGACCTTCAGCACCAATCGTCGTCGTCACTACCGGCAGGCCGCTGGCCATCGCTTCCAGAATTTTAATATTGGTGCCACCGGCAACCCGCATCGGCGCCACTAAAACCGCCGCTTTCTTAAAAAATGCCACCGCCGGAGTTTCCCGATCCTGAATAAAGGTGATCGAGGCATCGGCCAGATAATTTTTAAGCCAGGCCGGCTGATAGCCGCTGACTAAAGTTAATTTTACCGCCGGATATTTTTGTTTAATCAGAGGATAAATCTCGGCTAAAAAATATTTGACGGTATCGTTGTTTTGCTGATAAATCAGGGAGCCGATAAAAATTAAGTTTTGCCGATCGTTCCGGATCACTGTTTGGGGATAGACTGCCAGATCAACGCCGTTGGGGATCACCGGACAGGATTTTGGGGTCACTTTTTGGATGGTGGCGGCGTCATGAGCGGAAACAGCGATGTTGATATCCGCCTGTTGCCAAAGATGCTCTTCAAATAAACGCATCCGCCAAACTTCCAGTTTTAAGGGCCAGCGCAGGAAAAAAGACCGCGAGGTAACGTAACGCTCATAAAACTGGGATTCAATATTCTCATTACCCATCAGTGTTTGGGCACCTAATTTTTTGACCAAGGGTAAATACAGCGCCGGATAAAACGATTCGAAATGGACCAAGTCATGGTGGTTGTTCAAGAGTTCTTTTTGGAGCGCTGCTCTTAAAGCATCGGAGTAATAAGTCGCGGCGGCGAAAGGCAGCGGTGTTAGCAGGGAGCGGATGATATTTTGCCACGACCAGGCCGGCCGGCGCTTAAAAAGGACGATCTTGCGGCAATACTTGGCCATTTCCGGCAGATAGCGTTTTTGTTCCTCGGAACGATAATAAGAAAAAAGGGTGATTTGGTGATGGCGGGACAAATTCTTGATTAAATAATAAGCACGGATTTTGCCGCCGGCGTTTAGGGGAAAGGGGAAATCATAAGTCAGCCAAAGAATTTTCATTATCTAGATTGGCAATTTTTTGTTAAATCAATCACCACCCAGTTGGGCGTCTTTTCCAAAACACAACCCAGACTCATTACCCATTGCGTTTCCGGACCAAAATTAACGTTGACATAGTATTGAGCCCCCAGCTTGATCAGTTTTTCAATCTCAATCCCCATGGGCCAACCCTGGCGATTGGTCTGGTATAAAAAGGCGGTGTCGCCACCATAGGGAGCAATCACCTTGGCGTCTTTGGGGACCAATCGGTCAACCGCCTTGCCCGCCTCGACAATGATCCCGTTGTTGATATTGAAAAAATCCCGCACTTGATACCAGGAGAAAGCGAGCATAAACGAACAACTGATAACTAATAACGCGTAACAAAATATTTTATTAAAATATTCTTTGGGAGCAGTTAACAAGAAAGCGGCGCCCTTGGCCAAAAAGACACAGATAATGGGAATCGTGATAATCTGATAATAATCATGTCTGACGTTGCCGGCAGCGATAATCGTCAGGTAGGCTAAAATCGCCACCAGCCAAGTAAAGAAGAAAAGGGGGGCTTTTTTGGCGGGAGTGACCAATAGTCCCAAAACGAAAATAGAGGTCCCCCAATAACCCAATATCAGTTTGGCAAGGCGCTCGCCGAAAAGCCAATAGAACCAGGCCCCCTTGAAACGAATGCCCCCGTCGTTGAAAAGCCAGCCGAAAGCCGGAATACCTTCGGGAAATTGCGCCATCCATCGTCGCCATGCCAGGAAAGGCACTAGAGCCAGAAGAACCGAAAAAGCCCAAACCACCCACTTTGACCAATTAAACTGATGCTTCTGCCAATATAAATAGGCCGCCGGCAAAAGAAAAACCAGAGCGATTGGTTTGATTAACAGCGCCAGGGCAGTAAAGAGGACAAAAAGCAAAGGCCGGTCAAAAAAATAAATCATGCCCAGAGAAAACATGACCAGCATCGGCTCCGGCAAAATGACCCGGCTATAAAAAACATTGTATGGCAGCACGGCAAAGAAAAAAGCCGCCAATAAGGCTGTGTTTTCGCCAAGGTATCGCCGGGTAATCAAAAATAACAGCGTTAATGACACCAGCGAGCAAAAAATACTCACCAACCGGCCCCAAATTTCTAGACTTAAAAAGGGAAAGGTCTTGGCCAGGCCGGCCTGAAAAAGGTTATAAATCGGAAATTCGACAAACCGGTAGCCTTGCGGGTTTTCCAATCCGGAGGGAATATTGGAAAGATCATCGAAACGGGGATGCAAAACGTCAAAGCCGCCCTTGAGAAGGTTCCGGGAAACAGCGCTGGTGTCCGCCTGCCGCCAGGAATGCCAGTCGGCGATTGGAAAATTTAACCGGTAAAGCCGCACGGTAAAAGCCAACAGGATAATGGCCAAAAATATTATTTTCTTCATCAACGGGAGGCCTCTTTCAGTCCTCCGTTTTCAAAAGGGAAAACCCGGGCGCTGGGCTTGCCCTCCGCCAGATCAAGCGCCTCTTCGACATCGCTCAATTGATAAATCTTCAGGCTGTCGTCGCGGTAAATAAACCAAAGCCCGTCCTTTAAACCGACCGGAAAAATCCAGGCCCGATTTTGGCGCAGCGGCAGATTGACAAAATACAAACTGGTGGAGGCCGGAAATTCTTCGTAGTTGGTCGCCATCGCCAGCAAAATTTTATTGGCCGTCTCTCCCGCCTGATGCCAGTCGTCCTGGGCTTGTTTCATTTCCTTAAGGTAGAAACCAACTATCCCAATCAAAATAATCATTGCCGCTGTCACTCCAAAAACCAAACCTTTTGTTTTTAATTTTTCAAAAATAAGATTAATCAAAAGTGCCAAAACGATAACAAACCCCACCAAGGCCGTATGAAGGTATCTTTTGGCGATATTGCCTAATCCCAAAAACGGCAAAAGAAGAATTATAAACCAACCTAGGCAAAAGATTGCCAGCTTGAATTCCTTGCTTTGCCACCACTCTCTGATCCGTAAGTATTTTGAAAGTTTGGCGATTAGCAGGACCGAAACCAGCAAGGCGACCACGGCCACCAACTTTTGCGAGCGCAAAAAGTCCCGACTTAAATCATAGAGGGGAATAAAATTAAAACTAAAAACCGCTTCACCCAGATAGCCGGTAAAATTACCCACCAGATTAAAGATTAGATTTTTAAAGCTGTAGCTGTAATCGCCGCTTAGGCCGTGGGCATGAGACACGAGCGTCCGGATCCAAAAATAAGCGGTCAGCAAAACCCAGAAGGGTAGATAAGGCGCCACCCTTTTGGCCCAATTCATAACGACCCGGGAATGATAGAAAATGACATCATAAAAAAGAATGATCAAGGGGAAGGTGACTGCTTTCTCGTGGGAAAGCAAACTCAAAACAAATGCCAACAGGGCCAAAAAGAAAAAGAGCGGCCGGCCGCGCCAGTTAATCTTTCGCCAGGCCACCCAGCCAATAAAGCCCCAAAGATAAAACAAACTGGCAAAAAGCTGAGAGGTACAGGAGACCCAAAAGATGGATTCGGCATTGATGGGATGGATTAAAAAGAGCAAGCCGGCCAGGCAAGCCACCAATTTCTTTTTAGTCAGCAGTAGTGTCAAAAGATAAGCCCCGATGGCGGTACCGAAATGCAGCAAAAAGCTGACCAAATGATAACCCTGGGGCCTTAACTCAAAAAGCGGATTGGCCAATAAAAAGTAAATTTTGGCCAGCGGCCGGTAGAAAAAGCCGCCTGCAGACACGAAAAATTGGCCAATATCGCTAAAGCGGGAGGTCACCGCCCAGCGCAGCCAGGTAAAATCATCGCCGGTAAAATAATTCGAGATGGACGATCCCAAAACCAGAAAGGCCACGATCCCCAACCCCACCATAGCCGTCAGGGGCATTTGGGCAATCTCCACGGCCTCTTTCCACAAAGGCCGGTCCTTAGGCAGGGCAAGCTTGGCCACTCCCACGGTGACGCCCAAAAGGAGCCAAAAGACATAGGCCACTTTCGAAGCCTCAAAAACATCGATTAAAACCGCGTTGAGCAGCAAGCCCAACAAACCGGCGGTCGTGCCAATTAAGACACTGTGCGAAAGCGAGGGGGGTATTTTTCTCAAGCCCTGGCGGATCAGCAAAGCAAAGGCTACCAAAACTGAACCGAAAGCCAGAAAGCCCAAAAGGCCGGTTTCACCCAAGGCCCGCAGATAGTCGTTGTCGGTCGCCAGCGAAATCGAAGAAAAGCCACTGCCTAGGAAATAGTTTCTCCGGAAAGCCTCCAACGCCCTGGGCCATTCGCCCTGAATACGGGTGGTAAAAGAAATGTCATAAACAATGGTTCTTTTGATTAAAAACTCGCCCGATTCGGTGGCAATTTGTGAAGAAACACTGGCCGTCTGCAAACTGGAAGTAATAATCGGCCGTTTGATAATTTGAGCCAGGGCCTCCTCCCTGGTTAAGTCTCCCAAATCAATAAAGCCACTTCCGAGAGGAAGATTTTCCTCGGCCGGCGGCGGCCCGCTAACCGGCGGGGGTGGCGCCACTTTTCTGGCCACCACCAATGGCGGCGTCGGCGTCGGACTGATAAAAAAGTCTTCTACGGTAGCAATCGGCAGGCCGGTTTTGCTATCATAAACCACCTGACGGACCCGAAAAGTTTTGGCAAAGCGCTCCGAAGATCCGGTCACAAAATTGGCCAAATAAATGCTGACAATGATAAAAGGAATAATTAACCATTTTTTCTTCTGTAAAACCAGCATCAAGGTAACCGAGAGCAGATAAACCGCGAAAGAAACCCGGGAGGCGGTAAAAAGCAGCAAAATAAAGCCGGCAAAAGTGACGCCCAAGATAAAAACTTTGGCCAACCAGTTTTTAAAGCCGAAAATTAAACTGCCCAGAAAACTGATCATTAAAACCAGATAAGCGGCCAAATCATAATGGCCGGCGAAAGTCGAAGTCATTCTGGCCGTCGGCGGTAAATATAGCGGCAGGCCCTTGGCAAATTCTTCGTTCATGGTCAAAAAAGCGGGCAAACCCAAAAATTTTTGGCCAAAGCCGTACAGACAAACACCAATGAAAGTCAAAATCACAAAAAATAAGTAGCGGCGCACCACCGCCAAGTCCTTAACCACGGAGAAGGCGATAAAAAATAAAATCATGTATTCTACGCGTCTAAAGAAATGTAGGGCCGCCAAACCGGGGAAGAAATGGGGAATTTGCGTTCTTAAAAACACCACGGCAAAAACCAAGGACAGCGCCCCTGCCAGCCAATAGCTTAGAATCGGCAGGGTGAGTGGCGTCGATAAGGAGACTCTTTTTCTGACCAAAAGAATGAGCCACGCCAAAACCACCAAGGCCACCAAAAAGTCTTCCAGCCTGATATACACCCATGTTTGCGGCAGATCGATGAGCGGAAATTTAGGATACAACGGAATAAAAACGGAAAGAAAGATGATGCCGATTTCCAAAAGGTATTTATCCAACCACTTTAAAAGCTTTCGCATAGGTTTCCTTCAGATAACGATTACCCGTCAAAATTCCCAGCCCCCAGGCTAAGATCGCCTTGGTCCGTAAGGCTAATTTTAACACAGCCAACTCGGTTTTTCCGTAATGTTTCCCGTAAAAATAAGGCAGGCCGGTATAAATTCCCAGGACTGCTCTTTGTTTACCTTCAGGAGAACTGCCCCTGACTAAATGATAGACTTCCGCTCCAGGATAAAACCAAACTTGCCAACCGGCTTTTTTAATCCGGTAACACCACTCCACCTCTTCCAAATACATAAAAAATTGCTCGTCCAGCCCCCCCACTTTGGCCACCACTTCTTTTTTCACCAGCAAAGCCGCGCCCATCACCCAATC
>CAZTHI010000020.1:0-14969 GCA_964613135.1 uncultured Gammaproteobacteria bacterium | reverse complement strand
TCTTGATATGGGCCGATAATGGCCAGATTTAGTTTTTCCGGCCGGAAAATATCTTTGGCCACAACCTGCACCTCCTCGGCCGAAACTTTGTCAATTTCCGCCAGGGTTTCTTTAACCCCCCGGATTTTGCCTTCTAAAATCAACTGGGTGGCCGCCCGCGTCGCCACGCTGCGGGAATCTTCCATCGCCAAAATCAGCCGGCCCTTATTAAATTCTTTGGCCTTGATCAACTCTTGGTCGGTTACTTTTTTACTGGCCAAATCGCTAAACTCACCCAGGGTGACTTTAATCGCTTCCTCAATTTTTTCCAGGCGGACACCGGCGGCGGCCGCCAAAAAACCGGAATCGGTATAAAACTCCGGCGAGCAATGAACGTAGTAAGCCAGGCCGCGCCGTTCCCGGATTTTGATAAATAAACGCGAACTCATATTGCCGCCCAAAATCGTCGCCAACATCGCTTCGGCCCAACGTCTTTGGTCGCCTAAATCATAAGCCGGCAAGCCTAAATAAAAATGGGCCTGTTCGGTTTTTTTACCGGCCAACTTCAACCGGGCTGCTGCCTGGGTAATTTTGATGGGCTTTGTTATCTTATGGCCATGTTTTTGAAGCGAGCCGAAATATCTGGCCGCCAATTTTTTTACCTCGCCGGTATCTATTTTCCCGGCCACCACCACCGTCATATTTTCCGGGAAGTAAAGCCGGTCGATATAGGCCAAAAAATCCCGGCGTTGTATCCTCTTGACCGTGGCTTTCTCGCCGGCCGTACTCCAACCCATGGCGTTGTCGCCGTAGAGCAGACGGCCAAAAACATCGGACACTTGGAGCATGGGCGTGTCCTCGTACATGTTAATTTCTTCAATAATAACCCCCTTCTCCCGCTCGATTTCCTCGGTTTTTAAAAGCGAGCTGGTGAGCATATCCGCCAAAATATCAAAAGCCAATTCCTGATGGCGGGCGCCGATGCGAATCCAATAGCCGGTGAATTCTTTATCGGTAAAAGCGTTGAATTCGCCACCAACAGCGTCGATCGCCGAAGAAATCGCCAGGGAAGTCGGTCGTTTGGGCGTGCCTTTAAAAGCCATGTGCTCCCAAAAGTGTGACAGACCGCTGATAGCCCTGGTTTCGTAGCGCGAGCCGGCGCCGACGCCCACCATCACTGTCATCGATTCCACCTGCGGCAAAGATAGGGTGACTAGGCGCAAGCCGTTCTTTAAAGTGGTGATTTGAGAATCTGTCATTATTTGCCTATCTTACCATATCACTGGCGATATTTTGCCAAAATTCTTTGAACCAGGGCTACTTCAGCGGAAATTTGCCTCTCCAGCGGCTCAAGATTAATTACCAGTTGTTCTAACTGCCCTATCTCGACCGGCTCTAAAAAATTCCTGGCTGCCCGTAGGGTGCGAAAAATTGAATCACGATTGGCTTCCATCAGTTTCCCCAACTTACTAAAGCGTTTCTCCCAACTAGCCAACTGCTTTCCCGGGTCAGTCTTCATTAGTCCCGAAATTCTTTGATCAGTTCTCCCTAAAGTCGAGGCGTCACTAGCCATCGTTTTTTGGCCTGGCGTGTTGAGTTTAATAGTCGCTGATTTCAAGCCGTCATTTCCGACCACATAAAAACCAACATCGAGGGCCACCGGTGGATGACCCATAAAATCATAAGTATCAATGTCAACGATCGAATCTACTTGCGGTTGGTTTTGATTAACCAAGCCAACAATAATACCGTTTCTGGCATCCAGCACCTTTTGTCTTTGAGCCGAAAGCCACCAGGAGATCCCTTCTGTCCTGGCTCGCCAACAAAAAGCCGGCGTCTCTTCAAGCTTGGCGCCAAGCTTACCTTGAAGACGAATCTCCTCTCCGGGAATCATGTCAATTAACGGTTGGGTTTCTTTAATAACCCGCCGTAAACGTTCTTCCTCTGCCATCAAGCGAATTGCCGAAATTTCACCTGCGTGAGCCTCAAAAGATTTTTGTAGCCGGTCGGAAATAGCCGCTATCTCCACCTTCAGGTTGCTGGCAGCCCTGTTATAAGGCCTTGCTGCGTTATGTTCGTCAAAGTCCATCAAGCCTCTGAAAATATAGTTCAGGCGGGACAGATGAGTTTGGGCCTCGCGCCTCAGACCAATGAATGGCTGGTAAACCGCCATCCTTTCGGGCGTAAAATTTTTATGATAAAAAATAGGCCAGCGTTCAATCGGCTCCGGCGCCAAAAGACCCCAGGCCACTTTACGGCTACTTTCAAACCCCAAATCAGCCAGAAAGGTATTAATCCCTTTGGCCACCGCCGTGGCTCGGTTAATTTCAGTGTTGTAACTCTTTCTAAGATCTCCTGCCTCGCCGGCCAAGAGCGTTCCGTTGGTTTTTTTTAATCCGGCTTCTGCTAAATAATCATAAATAAAATCCTTTTCTTTTAAGCTGGCAGCTTTTTGGTCAAGGTCGCCACCCGGAGCATACAATTCGGAAACAATCTCATCTTTAGCTTCACCCAGGGCTTGGTGACGCAATTGGTTGGCCCAAATCTGAAAATTTTTTCTGGCCCAACCCTCGACTATTCTGCCCCAAAGACGAATAACCGGATAGCGATTTAGCCTCTCGGCGGTCTTGGCCAAATCAATGACACCATCCAGTTTTTTGGCCATCGCCTCACTATCAGGCAAGCTGCCACCCCAATGTTTTTCTCCAAGAGCCAAATAAACTCCAAAGGGTTCGTAATACAGAGCGCAATTTCCCACCGGTTCCCGACCGGCGTAGACTCTAAAAAATGCTTTGCCCAAATCACCGGCGTTAACCGAGCGGATATCGGTCGCCCACGGACTAAGGCGCTGCACAAAATAACTCAGAACTCGACGGGCATCGTCGGCCTGAGATCGCAAGACATCAATCGTCCTTAAGGCCGTAAATCTGGCTTCAGAAGAAAAATGGGCCTTTGCCAAAGCGTTGGCCTCGTCGGCCGTTAAATAGGGATTTGCCACCAAAAGTGGCTCCAAAAAAGCCGCCGCAAAAGCAACCGCAAAACGATCTTTTTTAACGCCTCTTCGGACTTCGACAATTTGTTTTTTGACCGCCTGTCTTTGTTCCGGCGTGTGGCGAGGAAGCTGACGAATCTCTGCTACCCTAGCCGTATATTTATCAGTCGGGATTTCGCCGGTTTTTTTTGGCATATTCCTTACATCTTTTCCGGGGTTTCAATTCCCAGCAGCGTTAATCCGTTTTTAATGATCTGACCGGTGGCCGCGGTCAATTCCAAGCGGAACTCGACCGACCATTTATTGTAAGCAGAGCTTGAAACAGGTACTAATATCCGATGCCTGTTATAAAAGAAATTGTATTTTTGGGCCAAGTCAAAAAGATAATTACAAATCAAGTTGGGCGCATAATTTTGCGCCGCCGATTGGATAACTTCCGGAAAACGATAAATCGTGCGCAAGATCGATAGCTCTTCAGGGTTTAGGGAGTAGCGTCTAGCGTCTAGTTCCGCACTAGGCCCTAATTTACTAGTCCCTAGACGCTTGGCTTTCTTAAGAACGCTTTGGGTGCGGGCGTAGACATATTGTAAATACGGCCCGGAGTTACCCTCCAAAGCCAATGATTCATCGATGTCAAAATATATCGTTGTGTCTCGAGCGAACTTCAAAAGACTATATTTAACAGCACCAACGCCGATTGTCTCCGCCAAGGCCTCAATTTGCCGGCGGCTAAGTTTACCCCGCAACTCCTGATTGGAGGCTTTAATCACCGCCATGGCCCGGCCCTTCAGCTCGTCCAAAATTTCATCGGCCATGACCACATTTCCCTGCCGAGTGGCCATTTTTCCCCCGCCCTTAAAATTAATCAAAGCATATGATAAATGGAAGAGTTTTTCGGCCTTGCCAATCCCCAGTTGCTCGCAAACGGCAAACAATTGCTTAAAATACAAAGTCTGCTCGGCGCCAATATCCCAAATATATAAATCCGAAGGGAATTTTTTGATCTTTAATTTAGTTAAAGCCAAATCCTGGGTCAGATAAAGAGCGGTGCCGTCGGTTTTGACGACCACCGTGTCGGGTAAGCCGTATTTTTCAAGATCGGTGACAATTGCTCCTTCGCTGCGGCGGAAGACTCCCTTTTTCAAGCCTAAATTAACGATTTCTTTGCCCTTTTGGTAGTGGTCTGATTCGTGCCAAACCCAATCATGAACGCTGCCGACCCGCCGATAAGTATCGGCATAGCCCTTTTCGGACCACTCCAAAATACGCTTCCAAATATTCCTGACCACCTCATCTTCTTTTTCCCAGGCGATTAAAATTTCCTCCACTTGTTTCTGGACAAATTCTTCCAATTTGTAAGCCCTTGAGCCCAAAACATACCAACGCAAGTTGGTATGATCGGGTTTAAGCTTTAGATCTACCGGCTGATACCAGGCCGATTTTTTCTTTTCCCAATCCTTAAGTAGTTGCCGCCAATCAATTTTGGCAATAATTTCTTTTAGCCTTGAATCGCTGATTTTCCTGAATTCCAAAAGCTGGGCTTTTTTTAGCCCCGATTTCCGGCGTCCAAAAACCAAATAACCCCAAATTGCCCGACAAAGATGAACTCCCCGGTCGTTGACAATACAGTCTTTTTTAACTTTCGCCCCGGAAAATTCCAAAAGGTTGGCCACCGCCATCCCCAAAAAATTATTCCGTAAATGGCCGAGCATGATGGTCGTTTGCGGATTGGGGCTGGTATGTTCCAGTAATATCTGTTTATTCCTTAAAGAGCTGCCTTTGCCAAACCGATTTTTTTGTCTGGTCACTTCGGCCAGCCCAGTTTCTAAATATTCCTGACTTAGCCAAAGATCGATAAAACCCGGGGCGACGACTTCGATTTTACCCAGATAATCCGGCAAACCGGCTGACCGCCAGGCGTTGACAATCTGGTTGGCCAAATCCAGGGGGGTAAGAATTTCAGTCGGGTTGGCGGTCTTTTGGAAGCGGCCAAAGACAACCAGGGCAATATTGGTGGCGTAGTCACCGTGGGTTTCTTCGGTCGGATGCTCTAAACTTAATCTCGCCACCGGAATGCGAAGTTTTTTCAAAAACACGGCCAAATCTTTTTTGATTTGCTTGGCAATGGTCATTTTTTAACCCTTGACAGCCTTTCCCTTTCTATGATATAAAGAGTCCAATTGTGCCCCCAACCTTCGGTTGGGGGTCATTTTTTTGTAAAGATCAGCCCCAAGCTTTTTGATGGAAACTTTAAAAATCCCCCTTTTCATTTCCCAAACTTCTTTCCCTAAATGGCCATACATATAAACAACAATGACCGGCTTTTTTCTTTTGATTAAGCGATCGTAAAGTGTCGCGAAATCACCGTCTCCGGAAAAAAAGATAAAGCAGTCAAATTTTTCTAGTCTTTCGAAACAATCAAGCCCAATCTCTAAATCAAAATCACATTTTCTGACCCAAACAATCTCTCCTGATTCAGTTTTTTTGGGCAGATATTTTACCGGCTTAGTGATTACTCGATAGCCAATTTTTTGGGCCGTTTTACTCTGCCCTTCGGAGGCGGGGTGAATATCAGTTCCAAAATAAAAATTAATTTCCTTTATTTGCTTGTAGCCGCGAAGATAACGATAAATTTTCTCTAAATCAATTTCTTTTTTGAGCGAATCTTTCCAATGGTAAACATTTGCCCAATCAATAAAAACAGCGGTCTTGCCCCTAAGCTTTAGTTTAAATTCTTTCATTTCCATCCCAGTATACCACAAAAATCCGGGCGGGGCTTCTTGAAACCTAAAACGTTATGGGATATAATATGGGCCTGCTTTCAAAAGAATTAAAAAGATCTCCCGGCCGCCAAGACGGTGGCGGTGGCGCTGAAAGCGCTACTGCTACTCAACGAGATTTTGCCACCAGACTGGAAAATCTTGCCATCGACGATGGCCTGGATCTCCAAAATCGGCCGGTCGCCGAATGCGCCTTTGCCACCACAAACATTGTTGATAATCGGGGATCGGTTAACTGCTTACCTGTCCTTAGGCGCACCGTCATTATCGCCGACCACGAGGTTGTAACAAATCCCCAAGCGCCTATTACCGTTGACGACCTAGGACATGAATATATCATCGGTTTCAGTAAAGTCTTACCCGGATGTAGGGAAAAATTATCGTTTTTGGATTATGATTCTCCGGACCCCACTGTTCTTTTTGGACACATCTATATCATAGACGGAGATGGGAACCTTTCGATAAGAAAGAGAAGCGCTCGCATTGGCAAAGCCGCCGTCTTAAGATTTAGCCTCAAAGATGTTGCCGGCTTTCCCTCCGACATTTTTATTCGGGACATTACAGAAAGTCCTGACGGCGGCTGGCAAGCCAACGGCTTTTTCATGAACGCCGGCGAAAACGTTAGAATAAAACAAGACCTGCTCAATATCGGTCAGAAAAAGAACGGCCACGAGGGCGTTGTCTTTGTCGGCCTCGATCGGATTGACGGCGAGCTCTGGGCGTACGTGACCGACGTGGATCTGCCCGCCAACTGAAAAAAAGAACTTTTCGACGAGCAGGGCCATTGTTTGGCAGCGGCCAGCGAGAAAAAAACGGTCACCCTAACCGCCGCCGCCGCTGAGCCCGCCGCCACTCCCGAAGCGGCTGTCGCTACCACCGAAACAACGGCGGCGAAACCAACAACGGAAATGGCGGTAAAACCAACCGCTGCCGAAACTAAATCAGTCGCACCGGCACCGGTTCCCGCCAAAAGCGAAGGATTTGATTGGAATAAAATCAAGCCTGCTAGACTTATCAGCACCGAATAATCCCGAGGACAAAGCAAAGACGGCCGAGTTGGCTTAGGCAAGAGCCCTGACGCAATCAAAGCCAGATTCCAACAGTCAAATTTACCACCGACAGCAGAATCAGTGACTGTTTATCCTGCCCAACCGGCCAAAACCGAAGCGTCAAAGCAACACCGCAGTTACGGAGAAAAAATGGGCTTTTTCAGATCACGTCGGCGCCGGCATTAAACCCCTGAGAAAAAATGATCTCCGTGTGTTAAGATTTTCCTCATGAAGAAAGTTGTTATTCTTGTCCTGGCCTTAATCCTTATCTTCGGAGCCGCGCTAAAAGTCCTACCCATGGCGGCCGGCTGGCCAAAAGATCCTTACTTGACTTTTACCAACGAGGTTTGGGACACCATCAAAACCAATTATTGGGAAAAGATCAACGACGACCAGTTGGCCGGTTTATTTGTAGCGGCGGCCGAAAAAATCACGATTAAACCGCAAACGCTCGCGCAAAAGGACCGCCAGGGTGTCGACAAACTGGTGGCCCAAATTTTAAAAGAAATTCCGGAGCCGGATAAAAAAAGAGATTTTGTTGCCAGCATGGCCGATTTGGTTCTGGCCAATCTGCAGCCTTTCGGCCGCAGCCGGCTTTACACCCAAAAAGAAGAAAAAAGCCTGAGCAACAACGTCAACAATATTTCCGGCGTGGATCAATACGGCCTTTTGGGCGTGCCCAAGGAAGCCTCCGCAGCGGCTATTCAAAAGGCCTATGATGACAAAAGCGCAGCCTTAAAAAAGGCCAACACGCCGGAAGCCAAGCAACAGCTGGCCGAGCTTAACCAAGCCCAGCAAACCTTGACCAACCAAAAAAGCCGCCAGCTTTACGATACGGCCGGGGTCGAAACTACGGTTGAATACCGCATCCTCAACCAAGATATTTTTTATCTCCATCTTTTGCGATTCTCTCCCACCACCCTGGACGATCTAACCCGCGCCGCCGGAGAATCAGAAGCTACTCCCCTTGCCACCACTCTAATTTTGGATCTGCGCGATAATATCGGCGGCGCCATTGACGGCCTGCCGTGGTTTTTGGGGCCGTTTCTCGGTGCCGACCAGCCGGCTTACCAGCTTTACCATCAGGGCAATAAAACCGATTTTAAAACCAGCGGCGGTTGGCTGGCCTCACTGGTCAAATTTAAAAAAGTCGTGATCCTGATAAATGAGAATAGCCAATCAACGGCGGAACTGATGGCGGCCACTTTGAAAAAATACAACGTCGGCGTCTTGGTGGGTCGAAAAACTAAAGGCTGGGGCACCATCGAAAAAGTTTTCCCTTTGACCGCGCAACTAACTCAAAATGAAAAATACTCTATCTTTCTGGTGCATAGTCTGGCTTTACGGGAAGACGGCCAGCCGATTGAAGGCCGCGGCGTCGAGCCGGTCATCGACATCGGCACGCCGGGTTGGGAAAAAGAGCTTTATAATTACTTCCGCTATCCGGAACTGACCGCCGAGCTTAAAAAAATTCCTTAGGCTTTAGCGCACTTGCCAATTTTGGCCGTCACTGATGATTTCAATGTCCCCCGCCTCGTCCGTCCGTAAAATTTTAATGCCCAAATCTCGCAACCGCCCCAGCACTTCGGCCGTGGGATGGCCGTAAGAGTTTTTGCCGACGGAAATAACGGCGAGCGCCGGCTTCAATTTTGCCAAAAAGTCTTCCCCGCTGGAATATTTGCTGCCGTGATGGGCAATTTTAAGGACTTCGATGGGCGTCAAAACCAGCTTCTCCTCTGTATCAAAACCAATATCACCGGTCAGTAAAGCATCAAAATTACCAAAAGATAGCTGGCCGACAATCGCCGTTTCGTTGAACTTGCCGGCAAAAGCCGTCAGTCCCAACACTTGCGGACTTTCGGGCCGGACCCAAACCAATTCGTTGCCTAATTTCTCTGCCGGTGACAGGATTTTTAGCTCCAGCTTCGCGATCTCAATTTTGTCACCATATTTCGGGCTAAAAACCGGTATTTGACGATCAATCACCGCGTCTCGAAATCTGCTAAAAAGGGCACTGTCCGCCACCAGTGAATTACTGATTATCTGTACCACATTATATCTTCCTATAACAGAAACGATCCCGGTCAGGTGATCCGCCTCCGGATGTGTCACCACCACCAACTCAATCGTTTTATCCCAAAACGGCATGTGTTTGGCCAGGCATTCCAAAACCCTATCGTTCGGCCCGCCGTCAATCAGCATTTGCGTCGAACCAAGGCTGGCCAAAATAGCGTCGCCCTGGCCAACATCGCAAAACACCAGATGAAGCTTGGTGTCGGGTAGTTGGCCTACGGCTCCCCACGCGCTGAGGGCCAGCAACACTAAAAAAAGAATTATTTTTTTGATAGCATCACTCCTAAAACCAGATAATAACCGACCGCCCAGACCAGGCCCAGCTGGCCGATTTCCCAGGCGGCCCAGGGCACGGCGCCAAAATAGTTTACCAAAATTACAAAATATTTTAAAACCGGCCAAATCAGCCAGGTTAGCACTTGCGCCAAAGGATTGACAACCAGACTGGCCATGGCCAAAACCCCGCCTAAACTCATGATCAGGGGAATAGTCGGCAAAACCAAGGCGTTCACGGCCGGCGCCAGCCAGCTTAGCTGGCCAAAATTAGTCAACAAAATCGGCAAGGTCGCCAATTGGGCGGAGAGTGTGGTCGCCAAGCCGGCGCCCAGAACCGGCAGCCGGCTGAATTTTGGTTGCATTCGGGGATAAATCAGAATAATACCGGCGGTAGCGCCAAAAGACAGCTGAAAACTTATATCAAAGAGTATCAAAGGACTAATTAATAGCATAAGCGCGCCGGCGATCATTAACAGCCGCATCCCCTCGCCTTCCCGGCCAAACAGTTGGGCCAGATAAGCCAGGCTGATCATCATGGCTGCCCGCACGACTGGCGCTTGGCCACCGGTCATCAAGACATAGCTAAAAATCGCGATCAGGGTTAAGACAATGGCCCGCTTGCGTTTCATGAGCCAAACCCCCGTTTCGATCAAAAAACCGGCCAAAATGGCGACATTTTGGCCCGAAGCTACCACCAAGTGAATTGTACCTGTTTTCCGCAAATTTTGCAGAAAACTTTCCGGCATCTGGGTCTTGACACCAAAAACGACTCCTAAAAGCAAACTTCCTTCAGGCTCGGGTAGAAGTGAGGTGACCTTGCTTTCAATTAATCCCCTAGCTTTCAGAAAAAAACGGCTAATCGCCCTTTCCGCAGTAAGGTTTTGGTTAGCTTCTATCTTTTGAATAGTTGGAAAAGACGTCAAATATTGGGGCTGAAATGGGTTTATTACCTCCCGTTCGAATTTGCCAACAACCTGAACTTTATCGCCATAAGAATATCCCGGGAAACGGTCGGTAATGGCCAAAATCGGGCCAACCCTGATGATTTGATATGAACCTTTTAGATATGGTTGTTCGCTGATTCGCCCTTGGATTTTCACTGGCCGGTCGAGAGGGATTTGATACTGAACGATATGGGCAAGGCGGAAGAAATAAATGGGAAGCAGTAGAGCCAAAAATAAAATCCGGGTGCACATAGAAAATTAAATCTCAATTCCAAAGTTCAAATGACAAATCAAATCCCAAATCCAAATGACTAAAAATTTTAATTTTGAACTTGAATTGGCATTTAGGTTTTGGCATTGGGATTTTTAATATACCGTGATTTCATTTTTTATCTTTTCAAAAACATTCTTGGGAATCTTCGCCTTGGTAATTAATTCCTCAACTGTTTGATACGGCCGGCCGGCAATAATAACTTTCGCCCGCGCCTCGCCGATCCCCCAAAGCGCATCCAGCTGGGCTGCCGAAGCAGTGTTAATGTTAATTTTCCCCACTTCGTCCCGCTGAACGGGACTTCGCAGGGGCTCGCTAAGGCTAGGGAGATAGATTTTGACGCCGTCCGTTAGCTTTTGTGCCAGATTGATATTTTTATCCAGCCAAACCCGGTCAGCGTCGGCCGCTAGACCGCCGGCCCGAATTAACAAATCATTGATACGAGAGTCCGCCGGTAGCTCATAAACACCGGGATTTTGCACCGCCCCGCGCAAATCAACTAAAATAGTGCCGGTGACCAGTGAGGCGGGCTCGCCCTGAGCGGAGTCGAAGGGCAGAATTTTAATTTGAGGTTGTCCTTGCGTGGTTAAAAAAATGGCAAGGATACCCAGGGCCAACAGTATTAGCCCGATCAAACCAACAATTACCGCCAGGCGGTATTTTGCCCAAATTTCTTCCCAAGCCACATCAATCTGTTACAAAGTTAATCAGCCTTCCGGGGATAAAAATCGTTTTGCTAATCTTGTGGCCGGCCAAGTATTTGGCCACGCCCGATTCTTTCCGAGCCAATTTTTCAATTGCGGATTGCGCATTACGAGTTGCGGTCTGAATTTGGCCTCTCATCCTACCGTTGACCTGAACGACAATCGTCGTCTCAGTCGCGGCTGCCGTCTCGCCGGCCTTGGGCCAGGCTTGCTGGTGAATAGAAAAATTAGCGGCTAGGGAATAGCGACTAGGGAATAGCCTGGAATAAAGTTCTTCGGTCATAAAGGGGGCAAACGGCGCCAGAATTAATAAAAACTTTTCCGCGTCGGTTTTACTTAAGCCCGATTTGTCATTTTGCCAGGCATTAATAAATTCCATCATGGCGGCAATGGCGGTATTGAATTTCAGTTCGTCAATATCGGCACCAACTTTTTTGATCGTTTTGTTCAGAACGGCTGCCAACGGCGCCGAAGTTTGCTTTGCCGCCGCTTTATTGAGGGTAAGACGCCAGACGCGCTTTAAGAAACGGCCGCAACCTTCCACGCCGGTAATTTGCCAAGGCATGGTGGAATCGTACGGGCCCATAAACATTAAATAAATCCGCAGCGTGTCGGCGCCAAAGGCTTTCACCATTTCCTCCGGATTAATGACGTTCCCCCGCGATTTGCTCATCCGAAAACCATCCTCGCCCAGTATCACTCCGTGTTGTCGTCTGCTAGCATACGGCTCGCTGGTCGGGGCCACACCAATATCAAACAAAAATTTATAGACAAAACGGGAATACAAAAGATGCAAGGTCGTATGTTCAGCACCACCCAGATAAACATCCACCGGTAGCCAGTATTTCAGCTTTTTCGGGTCGGCCAGTTGACGATTATTTTTTGGATCACAATATCTCATAAAGTACCAATTCGAGCCGGCCCAATTCGGCATGGTGTCGGTTTCCCTTCGTGCGGGTCCCCCGCAGTCGGGACAAGCCACCTCTACCCACTCCCGAATCTTCGCCAAGGGCGATTCGCCGGTTTGCGTCGGCTGGTATTTTTCCACTTTGGGCAGCTCCACCGGCAAATCTTTTTCCGGCACCGGGACAATGCCGCATTTGGGGCAATGAATCATGGGAATCGGTTCACCCCAATAATGCTGCCGGCTAAAAACCCAATCGCGCAGATGATAATTGACCGCCCTCTTTCCCCAACCCTTTTTAACCAGATAGTCGCTCACTTTGGCGATCGCCTCTTTGGCCGGCAGACCATTTAAGAAATCGGAATTAAAAACCACCGCGTTGTCAATGTCTGTGAACGGGCCTTTACTGAAATCCCACGTGCCATTAGCGGGTTTGAGGACAGGGGTAATCTCTAGACCATGGTGTCGTCCAAACGCAAAATCGCGTTCGTCATGGGCCGGCACGCCGACAACGATACCGGTGCCGGCCGTCAGAACCACAAAGTCGCTGACATAAATCGGTAATTTTTTGTTAGCCAATCGGTTCAGGGCATAGCTACCGGTAAAAACGCCGGTCTTTTCCCTTTCCAAATTCACCCGCTCCATTTCTGAGGTCTTTTTTGCCATTGTGATATATTCTGAGACTGATTTTTGGTTTGCGGAAGTGGTTAATTTGGCCACTAACGGGTGTTCGGGAGCAATCACAATAAAGGTGGCGCCAAAATTAGTCTCGGGCCGCGTCGAATAACAAATAACTGACAACTTAGAACCAATAACCGGATAGTCGATATTAATCCCTTCGGTGCGGCCGATCCAATCGGCCTGGGACTTTTTGACATAACTCGGATAATCAACCAGGTCTAGGTCTTTAAGCAGCCGGTCGGCGTACTTGGTGATCCGCAACAGCCATTGCGACTGTCTTCGATATTCGGCGCCGGCTCCGCAGCGCTCACATTTGCCCCCGACAATTTCTTCATTGGCCAAAATAATTTTGCAGGACGGGCACCAACCGACCGGTGTTTCCGCTTTATAAGCCAGACCGTGTTTGAAAAACTGGAGAAAAATCCACTGAGTCCATTTGTAATAACCGGGGAAAGTCGTGTCTATTTCCCGCGACCAGTCAAAAGACATCCCCAGCTGTTTTGCCTGCCGGCGGAAATTGTCGGTATTAGCCTTAGTCGCCAGCGCCGGCTGAGTTCCGGTTTTGATGGCGTAATTTTCGGTTGGCAAACCAAAAGCATCCCAACCCATCGGGCATAAAACATTAAAACCGGCCATTCTTTTACGTCTGGCAAAAATATCGATGATCGTGTGGCAAAAGGCGTGTCCGATATGAAGACCTTCACCTGAAGGATAGGGAAACTCAACTAAAGCATAAAACTTTTTCTTTTTCGCAAAATCAAGCGCCTGGTAAAGCGGTTTTTTCTCCCAAGCCTTTTGCCACTTCGGCTCGATCTCCGAAGGATTATATTGGTCCTGCATTGGCCTAATATTAGCCTAATTTGGCTAATTGGTCAAATTTGACTAATTTGACAAATTGGACTAATTTGTAATTATGGCCGGGTACAAAGACCTGCTCGTTTACCGCCTGGCAGTGACAATTTTTGATCTGACGGATTTGTTTTGCCGCCGCTGGATCGAAAAAAGATCCCGCACTTTTGACCAAATGGTTCAGGCATCCCGCTCTGGTAAACAAAATATCGCCGAAGCTTCTAAAGAAATTTCTTCCAGCAGCCAAATCCTCCTTAACAGCACCAGTCGCGCCTCTTATACCGAACTGGGAGAGGATTTTGAAGATTTTTTAAGGCAACGGAATTTGCCGATTTGGTCAAAAAACGATCCCCGCATTTTAAAAATCCGCGTCTTCCGGGAATCGGTCGAAAGTCCAACCAATTTGGCTAATTTGACCAGTTGGACTAATTTGAATTTTGAAAACCAGGAAAATTTTGCCAATTTGATGCTCTGTCTTTGCTTTAAACAGGGGTACTTAATGGACCAATTACTCCGCTCATTAGAAGGAAAATTTGTCAAAGAGGGTGGCTTTCGCGAAAACCTTTTTCGAAAAAGACGGGAATACCGCCAACAAATTTGACAGATCAGACAAATTTGACAAATTGGGCCAATTGGACTAATTTGAAACCAATGAGTTTCCTGCTCCATAGCCTTTTTTTACTCACCGCGGTGGTCCTGGCTTTTTTCTGGACCAGCCAACCCACCTTATCGCTTTATACCCTCCAGTTGGTCGCCCTTTTTGTTTTGGTTTTCTTTGCTAATCAATTAGTTGGTCGACGTGCCGGTGGCGGCAACCGAACTAACCTTACTATTGACGCGGTGATTTTTACGCTCGTGACCCTACTGCTGGTCATCTCCACCGGCGGCCTAACTTCCCCGCTTTTTTTCCTGCTGTATTTTTTGATGTTTGGCCTATCCTTGCTTTTTGAGCCCTTAATTTCTCTTTCGTTGACCGGCGCCATGATTCTCTTTTTTGCCATCTCCCCCACCGGCAAGTCCAGCCTAGAAGAAATCCTGCAACTGTTCTCTTTAATCATGGTTACACCCCTAGCTATCTTTTTTGGCAAACAATATTTACAAGTGCTAAAGGACGAGGAGAAGGTCAAAATTCTGGAAGAGGAAGGCGAAATTCTGACCAAAGAGATTCAAAAAGACGAAACCGATGTTTTGTTGTGGACGAGCCTCGAGCTGAAACGCGGCCTGGCCGCCATTTTGGACGACCTGAGCGATTTACTGATCGACATCGGCCATTTAACGGTCAGGCAAAAAGAAAAACTGCTCAAAATCCGCGAGCGAACGCTGGCGCTGCTGAGAAGCGGCGAAAAATTGAAAGAAGAAGTGGACAAAACCACCGATGAAAGTTAAAAATTTGAAATTAAAAATTTGGGCAGCTTTAGTTTTGGTTTTAGTCTTTGCCGCCCCCATCTGGGCCCAGGATACCATTCG
>CAZTHI010000019.1:0-15337 GCA_964613135.1 uncultured Gammaproteobacteria bacterium | reverse complement strand
TCGGGGCAGGAGTTGGCCAAAGTGTACCGGAGCGGGGCGACGTTGGCCAAGACCGGCGCCGAAACTGGCTTGGGCCGCTTCGCGGTGGCTTACCGGCTAGAAAAAGCCGGCGTGGAGAGACGCAATCGGGGGACGCCTCAAAAAACGGCAGAAGAAAAAGCCGGTTTTGCCCTGCAACAATTAGAAGCCACTTTCGGTGAGACGTGGCCGAAAGTAAAGACAGATTTACAGACCGGGGCGGCCGTGGCGACCGCTTTAGCCACCGAAAAGGGGATTAAACCTTTTACTTTTTTGTCTTGGCTAAATAGAGCGGACATTGAAATTCCCAGAAAAGCGGGAAAACATAAGCTACAGGCGGCTGTTCCTAAACCGCCATCGGAACCGCTAGCCGCTCAGAAGAGGAGAAAACCAACGGTTTTAGATATTGCCGACGTCAACGAGCCTCTCGGCCTGGCTGTTCTGGAAAAACTTAATAAGTGTGGCGTTCCTGCTCGTTTCGTGGCGGACTTTACCGACGAGGAATTAATAGCGAGGCTTCATCTGACCAAAGGAGAAGTCGCTCATGTCCGAGCGCAACTAAAGAAGAACAAGTTTTCTTCTTGAAAACTGATTAGAAACTGGTATCATAATCTAAATGGCAGAACAACAAAGTGTCGTTTTAGTGAAACCGGACGGAGTGCAAAGAGGCTTGATCGGCGAAATTATCGCCCGTTTTGAAAAAGCGGGTCTCAAAATTGTGGCCTTAAAAATGGTGACCATTGGTAAAAAGATGGCTTTTAAACATTACGGCGTGACCGAAGAATGGTTTGAAAATGTCGGCAAAAAAGTCAAAGAATTTTACCAGCAGCAGGGCTACGATCCGGGTGAGGATTTCTTTACACGGCCGAATAAAGAAATTGGTCGGATGGTGCAAAAATGGAATGTCGATTATTTAACCGAAGGGCCGGTGGTGGCGATGTTAATTGAGGCGCCGGGCGTGACCGAGATTGTCCGCAAAATTGTGGGTTCCACTTATCCGCAAACGGCCCAGCCGGGTACCATCCGCGGCGACTACAGCTTTGATTCGCCGCTGTTGTCCAACACCAGAGGCCGGTCGGTTTACAATTTAATTCACGCCTCCGGCAACGCTAAAGAAGCGGCGATTGAGCGCCAGCTATGGTTTAAAAAGGCCGAAATCAACGACTATCGCCGGGTGGAAGAGCTGCTGATGATGGGGAAATAACTTCCGGTTAGACCAGGATAGCGGATTGGAATTCGCGGTAAGCACCTCTTAATTTAGTTTGAGTTTCCTCCAATTGATCAGCAGAGATCGGGCCATCGGAAGAGGCTTGACTCCCGTTTAAAACAAAATTTAACGTTCCCTTGGCCCGCTCAGCCACGGCCGGCGTCAAATAATCGGGATCCACAATTTTACCGGCAAAGACTTCTTCCCGGCTTGGTTGCCAAAGCAAATCGGTGGCCAGCCAGGCGGCGATAGGCGGCAAGATCCTGGTCACCGCGAAAGCGCCGGCGGTTTTAAGATCGTTTAAATAGGGATCATTGAACCGGCCAAAAAAGCGGCGGTCAAAAACTTCGGGGTGAGCCACCATGGTCTGCAACATCCCAATATCATGAATCATTACTTGGAAAATAGTGCCGTTGTGTTCGCCAAGCTTAAACCGATGGGTCTTTTGCGCCGGCAACTCTAGCCGTACCTGGGGCACGCTGGCCTGAATGATCAGCCTGATTATTTTTCTGGCTTTTTCCTCGGTCAGCTCACTTCTTCTTTTAATCTCCTGGGTTGGAATTTGGAGTAGGCCCTGGGTGGAGCGTTCGAGTGAGGAAGCATATATTTTTCGGATTCTTTCCCGGTCAGTGGCCGGCACGAGAATCGCCACGAATTTTTGGATCAGAGTGTGAACGGCAACTTGAACTTCAGTGGTGGCAGGGGATTCAACTTCGGGCTGGCGGCCGGAAGAAGCCGCTATCCTTGGCTCCGGACTGAGCCATTGATCGGCAAATTCCGGATTGGCCATGCCCACGCTGAGGGGCGACCGCTGCATGGTAGTGGCCAGGACATAGGGAGAATAATCGGCTGGTTTTAGAGAGGTTAACTTTTCCGGTAAAGAAAATTGGTGTCTTTTACCCAGATTTTCAACAAGCGTGTTGGCCCAGGAAGCAAAGATCCTGGCATTATCCGCCAGTTGGCGGGTAATTTCCGGATTTTCGGTTTGACCCGGACCCAGAATCAGCGCGCCGGCCAGAACGCCGGTCACTTTTAGAAACATGCGTCGATCGGGAGAAATCATAGCTTATTATATCATTTCAGGTCATTTCAGACCAAAGGCGAGAACATGCCCAAGATAAAAATTATTCCCAAAATGCCTAGAATTATTTTCGGTACGTTGAGGCGGTAGGCCGGCGTTTGTTGGCCGGCAGATTTAGCCTTTAAGAAAAGGGCCACAATCAGCAAGCCCGACAGGCCGCCGGTGATGGCGCCGGTATATTCCAAAATCAGCAAAAAGTTTTTGGTGCCCAGCAAAAATAGCAGTAGCAGTGGTAGGAGTGCTAAAGTAAGAGCCGCCGGCCTAGGCAGCCTAAAGTCCCGGAACCAAACTTCGCGCAAAACGTAACCCAAGCTTAAAAACGAAGTGGACATGGTCAAGATTCCCAAACCCGCGCCTAATTTGACGACCCAACTTGGCAGAAACATGACAAGGCTGCTAATGGCATCTTCACTGGTCTGGCCACCGCTGATACCGACAATCACGAAGACAAAAATTAAATAAACCAGAATGGGGATGATGGTGCCGGAGATAACGGCTCTTTTGAGCTGTCCATGTTGATGGCGGAGTACCTCCTCCATCTCCGGAATTGCCGAGAAGCCGGTGAGGGTAAATAGGATAATGCCGTAAGGGAAGAAGAGGGCGTTCAGGGAATAGGGGCTAGCGATTAGTGAATAATTGGCCAAAGACAGATGGGGTAAGCCAACGGTGGCGAGAATAAATATAAACAACAGCATCAAACTGACTAAAATAACCTCCAGAAGGGAAACGGCCCGCAGGCCGATCAAAATGGCCAGTGAAGCCAGGCAAAAAAAGCCTAAACTAAACAGCGTGGGAGAAAAGGAGATTGCCTGTCCGCCAACCGGCGGACTAAATAAAGCCAGAAAGCCGCCGATTTTAAGGAGGTAGGCCCACAGGGCGCCGTAAATACCGATCAGCAAGCTGGCGGTCGCCACCAATTTGCCCCATCGGCCGAAATAGATTTCACCGTAGCCGGTGAGCTGATGATCACCCGGCGTGCGCAAAATGACCTCGCCGTAAATAAGATTGAGCAGCAGTACC
The DNA here is from genome assembly GCA_964613135.1 of uncultured Gammaproteobacteria bacterium. Lineage (GTDB taxonomy): Bacteria > Patescibacteriota > Microgenomatia > PFEM01 > CAZTHI01 > CAZTHI01. Next base: position 12,011 of record CAZTHI010000019.1, on the reverse strand, counting down.
AGCGCTCCTAAGGCCAAAAGATAAATGATGCCGGCGGCAAAGCCGACTTGAACGACGGCAAAGGGGAGACCAAAAATTCCCGCGCCGATGGTGGTGCCGATTAAAACGGCGGTTGCCTTGAGGGTTTTGCCGGGCATGATTTTGGTCGGAGAGCCGGGATTTGAACCCGGGGCCTCCTGGTCCCGAACCAGGCGCGCTACCGCTGCGCCACTCTCCGTGTAGTTAATTCTAACTTAAATTATGGTAAAATTCAATTAAGGTTTACCCCGAGTCTCTCGAGGGGACCCTGTAGCTCAACTGGATAAGCAAAGCTTGTCCGTTTCGCTACAACGTCAAGAGAAATTGGACCCTGTAGCTCAACTGGATAGAGCGTCTCACTCCTAACGAGAAGATTCCCAGTTCGACTCTGGGCAGGGTCACTGCGATGATGCGAAAAAAACCGGTCCTTATTTTTGCCTTGGCGATTCTTGTTTTTTCTGTTTGGAGTTTGATCCGGCCGGATTTTGTCTTCGGCAACTTTTCTGCCAAAAAAGGCGCTGGAATGGATTGGAAATCTCCCATGAGAAACTGCAACACCACTGACATTAACAACCAGTGCGTAGTAAATTTCATGAACAAAGTTGAATCACTCGGCGTAACCTGGCTTTACCAATGGGGATTAATAGACCCCAGACCCGCCTGGCTGGACCCATCAATTGAATTCGTTCCCATGATCTTTGCCCACGGAACTAATAATGACAGCAGCTACCCCCAGGGCATGCTTGACCGGTATACCAACTGGACAAGAGAAAATCCCAACTCTCATTGGTTAATCTGGAACGAACCGGACTTATATACAAGCGCGGTTCCTGATCCTCACTCACAAATACCTCCATTAATTGCCGCCAAAATATACAAACCCCTCTACGATGCCATAAAACTAGGCAACTCCAATGCCAAAGTTATCATCGGCGGGCTATACGAAATTAATTTTGCCGCAGATGGCTGGGTAAATACATTTAGAAATGAGTATAAAAGGTTAAATGGAGAATTCCCCCCGCTTGACGGCTGGGCATTTCATTACTATGGATCCTACTCATCAAGTGATTTTAGAACTAAAATGTATGGTGTACGCGACTGGCTTGCCAATAATGGTTATGCGGGAAAAGAATTTTGGCTGACGGAATTTGGAAATCTAAGCTCAAATGAAATAGGTCTTCAAATGTTAAAAGACCAGCAGGAATGGTTGGAGACAGAGCCTTTTGTCACCAGGTATGCCTTTTTTTATACCGGAGTTGAAGAAAGGATGAAAGGAAATTTACTCACCGGCAGTTTGAGCAATTTGGGGGCAGCCCAACTTAGTTCCCTGGGTCTTGAATACGCCAGCCACCCCATCAATTCGACCCCTGCTTGTCCCGGAGACATCAATGCTGACCGGGCGGTTAATCAAACTGATTTGGCTTTACTTAACACTTGTTACAATCCCTTTGACTCTCCCACCGCCGGTTGCCAGATTGCCGACTTAAACCACGACAATCTTGTTAATGCCCTGGACTACAGCCTCCTTCTGACTCGCTGGGGCTCTTGTCCTTGACAGCCTTCTTTCGCCGGTGTTATCCTAAAACCAATGCCGCCCGGAAGAAAAATTAAATCAGGATTGTTTTTGCTACTGCCAATTTTGCCGGTTTGTTTGCTGTCGCTTTACTTTCTCCAGGGTCTTCTTCTGCTTCTCTTTGTGTTGCCGGCGCCTATCGTTGCCAGAACGGTCAAGAACAGTACTGTTTTGGTGATACGGTGTGGTTCCTTCTTCTACTCCCGGCAATCCAACCCAATGGAATGCCGATCCGGCCAGTTGTTGGAGTAACAGTTGCTGGTATTGCAGCAGCAACGGCGCCATGAGCGGGATCAATCTCCAATGCGCTGCCCCCTCTGCTTGTCCTGCGGGGACGGCCAAGGTTACCAGCAGCGGCTGACGGTTCAAGTCAAAATGAGAAATCCCAACTATTGTTATTGGGGCAAAGAAAGCAATGGTCTGAGCGCCTCTCCCCGGTGCTCCCAGGCCACCGATGCCAATGCAGCCGGTTATTGTCCCTGGGGTTCCCCTGGCGTGCAGTGGTCAGAGACAGCCACGATTGCCAATCAAAACGACGTGGTGACTTTCAATATTGGTTTAACGGCTCCCACCACTCTCGGGACATATGATAGTTACTGGAAAATGATTTCCGGCGGTGTGCTTTACGGACCCCAGGTGGGTAAACAAATCACCGTGGTCGCTGCCTGTCCCTGGGACATCATTAAGACCGTGACCAGTATCGGTAAGGTGGATGGTGAAGATTTGACGGAGATGAATCGCTGCTACGCTCCCTTAGGCGGTATCGGTACCGGCTGCCAAGCCAGTGATTTAAATAACAATGGCGTCTCAATGCTTTAGATTACAGTATCTTGCTGACTCATTGGGGGAGTTGCCCTTAGGCAATTTTAGCCAAAACCTCTTTCCTAAGTTTGGCCATTTGATGATTTTTCAAATCGAGCTCTTGAACGCGCAGGGTATTTTTCAAAATCGTTTTTAAATTGACGGCTAATTTTTCCTGCCCGACTTCTTTTAAGATTTTTTGGTAAAAAGCCCAGTCCAGGGGCAATCTCAAGAGACCGAAGATATCGATTTTATCTTTTTGACCCTTAACCGAGGCCTTTCTGATTTCATATACATATTTTTTTAGCCGGTCATTTTTGTTGACCTCAAAATTCTCTTTTAAAAATCCCAGGGCATCATAATTGACGATCATGTCAATATCTTTTGATTTTAAGGCTTTGGTATAAAGCCAGACCGCTCAGCCGCCGATAAGCTTCCCCGCCAAAGGCGGGGCTCTTGAAAGCATCGCTTTCAAACCAAGCTTTCAAGCTCTGCTTATGAGAATAAAATCTAGCTTTCCCTTAAGGTTTTTTAAAATCTGCCAGCTTTTTTGAGTAATTTGGTTTTGATAGAATTCCATTTATATTAAAGACCGATTTTGGCTTTCATTTTTTCCAGTAAGGCCGTTTGATATTCTTTGGCATACCAGTCGGACAGATTCCAAAGATCGACAAAGATTTGCGCCAAGGGAGGGACAAGGCGGGCCTGCCTGCCGGCAGGCAGATAATTTTTAAGCCAGGGATCGGGTTTTAGGATAAACAAGTTTGGTTCTGGCGAACTGAAAATATTTGGTTCGCGACGGGAATTTTCGGGAAATCTTTCTTTAACCGAGCTCAGCTCGGTGGTGTAGAAATAGACCTTGCCGTAATCGGCCGGAGTTTCTTTAAAGAGGAAGTGATAAGCGGTGTAGGCGGTGGGAATAACCGAGGCGGGCATTAGGCCTTCAATTTCCAATACTGGCAAGTCGGTGAAAGTTTGGTAGATAATGTCTTTTTTTAGATTTCTTTCCGTGGCCCACAAAAAAAGCAGTTTTTCCCAATCCAGCAATTCAAAGCCGCGGCCGCCAACTTTAATTGCTCCCAAGTTTCTTGGTTTTTTTAAGGCATGAAAGACCATACTGGTAGAAAGTTTAAACTTTTGGGCCAGTTCTTTTTGGGAAAAATAGGACTGGTGGTTTTCCAGGGCCTCAGTTAAAATTTCCCGCCAAATCAATTCTATTTTCTTCATATCTTTTATGCCTCGATTACATGATAGTAGAAATGAGGCTTTTTGTCACGGGGCTCTTGTCCGACTCCGTAAACTATTATATGATGGATCAATGAACCGGATGCGGTGGTTGTTTTTGTTGCTCATTCTGGCGGCCTTGCCGCTAAGTGTTGCCGTGGTTAAGCAAACCGCCGAAAACCGGGGCAAGGCGGTTGATTCGGCGGCGCCCGTGCCTTTTAATCTTAAAGGCGATTTCTCGATCGGCTTCCAAAAACTGCAAATTTCTTATCCCGCGGTTTGGTATTGGGGTTGGGATAACTGTAATTGTAAACCCGAAGATCTTAAATGCGCCTATGATCCTTTTGGCCAGGGTAAACTTTGCAGCGAAGGCGCGACCGGCGCTTATCCGTATGGTCCTTTTGGCGGCTACCGGTTTACCTGGGGCCTGCGTGATCCCCAGGAACTTTTGAGTTTTTTAGAGGCGGCCCGCGCTATCAAAATCGGTCTGGGTAATGCCACCAAACCCCTGTGGTTTGCCGGGCCGATTTTTACCGGCTCCGACGGCGCGATTTACGTGCCGGAGAATAGAGCCACCAAATTATATTGCGGCAAGGCAGAGGACGGGACTGACATTTATAAATGGGTCGCCAATTACAGTAGTTTAACAACGGATTATGTCAATTGGATTAAGCAAGTGGGCGCCCTGGTCAAAAATCATCCCAATTTCGCGGGCATGACGATCACTTTCGGCTTGGATGGGGAGAGCAGTTGCAAGGCGGAGCAGTGTGGGACGACTTATCCCGACGGCACCCGAGTTAATGATCCTTGCGCCGGCTACGGAGGCTATAAGCAAACCATTACCGCCGCTTATTACGAGAATTTTTGCAACGGTACTTTTGACAGAAGTACGGGTTTTTGCAACGGCACTATGAAACCCCTTTTTCTCCAGACCGACACTGAGAACGATGCGGGTGGCGCTTTAGGCCAATATTCACCGCCCATGGGCATGAAATTCAGCGGCTTTGTGTCCGGTTCGTATGGTGTCCGGTATGGTGAGCACTGGCGGGGCTACGGACTGGTGGAGACCTTTGCCCGGTACCGCAACCTGATTCCGACCGCCATTGAGCCAAGATATGACAATTGGAAATTGGATAATGGGGCGGAGCCCGGCGGCCAGGGCACTTATTGGTTTAATTTGGAAGCGTTGTGGCTGCGGCCCACGTTTATCGATGTCAATCCCGGCTATGGCATCAGATGGCAAACTTGGGAGGATCCGGATTATTTCGATTTGATTAATAATCATTTAAATGTCACCGCCCGCACCACACCGGATGTCTGGATCGCGCTGCGGGATGAACCCTATCTTTGCGACGCCAAGACTTTTACCGAGCTTGCCAATAATCCCTGCGCCGACAACTCAAAGAATCCCAACGCTGCCTCCGGGAAAATCGGGGATTATGATTTTTTCTTAAGACGGCCAGACGGCCTTACCGGGAATAAGACGGTCTTTTTAACCCGGCCCGATGTCAACGGCAACGATTTGTCGGTGGAACCCTTGCGCCTGTATAAAGCCGAAATTCCCGCGGCCGAATGGAAAAATAAATATGCCCGGCATTTAAGGAGGACCGATAAAGCTACGGCCAATTACTACATGTCGTTTGACGTGGACAACGATTATCCTTGGGCCAATTTAACGGGACAAACTTTTGATGCCACTGTTTATTATTTGGACATGGGCAGCGGCCCTTTTTATCTGGAGTATAAAAATAGCGCCGGGGCCTTGGTTAAAAAAGAAATTTCGAGAACCGACAGCAAAACTTGGAAGAAGGCGGTCGTGACGCTCGCTGACGCCTATTTCAACGATAATCTGGAGGGAGCGACCGATTTTCGGATTAACAACGGCGGGGCGGGCTCGCCCGATGTTTACTTGCACATGATTAAAATAAAAGGGAAGGGGACGGCGCCGGAGGCGGTCAAGCGGAAAACCAATATTATTTGTAGTTTGCCCAACGAAAGTATCATCCAGGGCGAAAGCCCCGTTTTGACGGCTAATCTCATCGACGGCAGTGGCGCGCCACTGCCCGGTAAAGCGGTCAGGGTGGCCATCGATCCTTATTGGTACACTTATCGTCTTTTTTACGGCCAAACGGATACGGCCGGCAATGCCAAAGTCAATTTAGACCTGACCGGCCTGCCGGCGTATTTCCAGTATGGCCGCGGCGCTCACGAAGCGGAAGTCGTCTTTCCGGGTGACGCCGATTATTATGGCTCTTCCTCGATCTGTTATTTCCCGCTTAATATCCAAAGATACGATGTCCAAAAAAGAACCGTTACGGCCACACTTTCCAAAACCGAAGTTAATCTGGGCGACACGGTGACCGCGACGGTGAACGCGCCTGGTGGGGGCGAATTTACGCTGGAAGGGGAAGGCTTTGGGATGCCGGCCTGTTACGGCACGATTGACGCTTCTGGCACCTGTACCTGCACTTTCAAAATCGGTGGCATGGCCTTGCCGGGAAGACGGATTGTCAATGTTACGGTAGCCTGGAATTCGCTTGGCGCCGCCGCCTCAATTAACTTGCCAATTACGGTTTTGGGCGGAGCGGTGGAGCCGACCATGGTGCCGGTCTCGCCCACGCCGACTCCGACTCTGGTTGCGGCCACTCCCACTCCCGGACGGGCAATTGCCTTGCTGGTCAAATTAAAGGGCGTTGATGCCAGGCCGGCGGCAGCCCAAACATTAAATTTCAAAGTTAAGATTGGCTCACAAGAGCTTGGCGGCGTGGTTGGCAATGTGGACAGTGGGGGAGTCTGGACTCTTAATCTAACCAATTTTACCTTAGGACCGGGGACTTACGACATTTATATTAAAGGGCCCAAGCATATTCAGAAGAAGTTTACCGGCGTCATTTTTACCGGCGCGGCTGGAGAAGTCATTGATCTGACCGGCAAGGGTGACTTGCCGCCAGGCGACTTGCCCAGTGCCGCCGGGGTTCAGGACGGGGTGGTTAATTCCCTGGACGCGGTTTATCTGATCGGTTGTTTCGCCTCGCCTCAAGAGGCCGTCTGTCTTTCCCGGGCCGATTTGGATTTTGACGGCACCATAACCACGCGTGATATGGAGCTGATGAATTCCACCATGGTTTCCCAAAAATGGGAGGATGAGTAAGCGGTTGGACTAATACGCGGATCTTGGGGTAGGCCCGGTTTGTTTGGGATTGCCGTAATTTGGCCGGATGAGAGAATTGTTTGGTTTCACCGGGGAAGTGGTCGGTTTGGCAAAACGGAGAGGCGCGGCTTGGCTTCTGATATCCTGTTCGCGGCGGGCGGCCCAGGCGGTAAAAAAGATCATGGCCACAAAGAATCCCACCATCAACAAGGGTTTCAGCAATTTCTTATTCATCAAGACCAACTTATAACTCCGGCCAAAGTTTGTCAAGAGGTAATTCCGAACTGCCACTTGACAAGCCATTCTTACTGATGTTATCCTGTACATAAATGTACAAGATAGATATCCTGTTGAAGCAAAAAGAGCAATTATTTCACACTAATGATTTGGCCTTACTTTGGGGCTTAAAAAACACCAACACCCTTTACACCACGATCAAAAGATATGTCCAAAAGGGAATTCTTTTTCGGATTCATAAAGGGTTTTATTCCGTGGTACCTCCAGCCGAAGTTGAGCCGTTAAGGCTCGGAGTGAGTTTTTTACATTCTTTTGCCTATCTTAGTTGTGAGTCGGTTTTGGCTTCCGCCGGCGTTATTTTCCAGGAAGGGAAATATTTTACTTTAATTGCCGACGTTTCCCGGAAATTTAATGTTGGCGGCGCTGATTTTTTAGTCAGAAAAATGAAAGATGAATTTTTATACCAGTCGGCTGGGATTTTGGAAGAAAGTGAAGCAAAAACGGCCGGTCCGGAAAGGGCAGTGGCGGACATGCTCTATTTCCAGCCGGCCTATCATTTTGATAATCCGGCGGCGGTTGATTGGGCCAAGGTCAAAAAAATTCAAAAGGAGGTTGGTTTTAAATGATTTTACCTAAATCTGGAGATGCCTTTCATCAACTTCAACTTTATCATTTATTGGCGGCGATTTTAGATGAAAAATATCTTTCGTGCAATCTTTTTTTCAAGGGTGGCAGTTGCGCGGCCATGCTCGGCTGGCTGGACCGATTTTCCCTGGATTTGGATTTTGATCTGGCCACCTCGGCGGAGAAAAAGGTTATCGTCGGCAAACTTTTGTCGATTTTCCGCCAATTAAATCTGAAGGTGAAGAAAAGAACTAACGAGACTCCTTTTTTTGTTTTGGCTTATCCGACCAAAACCGGGCAGAGAAACACTCTGAAATTGGGGATGGTGGACCAGAATCCCAAGGCCAATGATTACAAGGCCCATTATCTGGCCGATATTGACCGGTTTTGCCTTTGCCAAACCAGGGAGACGATGGTAGCCAATAAACTGGTGGCTTTAATTGATCGCTACGAAAAACACCGCACCATTGCCGGCCGGGATGTTTATGATATTCACTATTTTCTTTCTCATGGTTTCCATTATAAAAAGGCAGTGATTGAGGAGAGAAGGAAGACCAAGGCCTCGATTTATTTTAAAGAACTTTTGGAGTTTATCCAAAAAAAAGTCACCGACAGAATTATCGGCGAAGATTTAAGTTACCTTTTGCCTTACGAGAAATTTAAGATGATCAGAAAGACTCTTAAGACCGAAACGTTGCTTCTTCTTCGTCAGGAGATAGAGAGACTACTTCTTGACAAGGAATTGACCTTATCTTAAACTGTAAGTAATAAAAATTATAACTTGTGGTTCCAGATATGACTGAAGACTTTTTACTTGAGCTTTATAAAAGGTCACCAACGATTTTTACCCTCAAGGAAGTTTCTTTAATTTTCCCGCAGATTCCTTACCAGAATTTGAAAAGTCGGCTTCATTACGCGGTTTCGGTCGGTAAACTCCAAAAACTAAGAAAAGGCATTTATGCTAAAGAGAATTTTGAGCCACTTGAACTGGCCAATAAGATTTATACTCCCTCTTATATTAGTTTGGAAACGGTTTTGTCAAAAGAGGGGATTGTTTTTCAAAAATACGCCACTATTTCTGTGGTTTCTTATCTGACTAGACATATAAAAGTAGGTCCCCAGGAGATTTTCTATCGCAAAATTAAGAATGAGGTTCTTTTAAATAATTTGGGAATAAAAGAAGAGAGCAATTATTTTGTGGCCAGCAAAGAAAGAGCGTTCCTGGATGCCATCTTTCTTTACAAAGACTATCACTTTGATAACTTAAGGCCCTTTGATTGGGAAAAGGTGAGAGAAATGAGCCGGATTTATGCCAGCAAAACCCTGGAAAAACGAGTCGCCGAATATTACCAAATTTTTTGCCAAGAACATGTTTGACAAAAACCGCCACAAAATCATTCTAGTCAAAATTCTTAAGGAAATTTACGCTCAGTCCGAACTGGGAAATTGTTTGGGCTTTAAGGGTGGCACGGCGGCCTTTTTATTTTATGGATTGCCGCGCCTATCGGTCGATTTGGATTTTGATTTGCTTGATGGAGAAAAGAAAGACTTGATATTTGAAAAGCTTAAAAAAATTCTCCCCGAATTTGGGACATTGGCGGAGGCGGTAGAAAAAAAGAACACTTTATTTTTTCTGGTCAGTTACGGCCGTGAAGAGAGAAATATCAAGCTAGAGATTTCTAAGAGGTCAAGCAAGGCAAATTTTACAGTGAGAAGTTATCTGGGGATTCCGGTATTGTTAATGGAAAAAAAAGATATGCTTGCCGGTAAACTTTCTGCCTTTTTAACCAGAAGAAAACTGGCTAGCCGAGACCTTTTTGACTTATGGTTCTTTTTGAAAAACGACTGGGAGATAAACGAAGAAGTGCTCAAAGAAAAAACCGATTTTAATCTTAATCAGGCCCTGGGAAAAGCGATCAGCAAAGTTAAAGAGATTAAAAAAAATCAGCTTCTGCAGGGGCTAGGGGAGCTGTTGGAAGAAAAACAGAAACTTTGGGTAAAAGAAAATCTGTCAAAAGAGGTCATCTTTTATCTGGAGTATCGATTAAAAGAAATTGGCTATTGACAACTAAATTTCGCCGATGATACTATGAAAATAATGCTGCTCGGAAGAAAGATTAAGTCAGTGTTTGTTTTGGTACCGTTTATTGTAATCGGATTGGTTTCCCTTTTTTCTCCCAACTCTGTTTATTCTGCTGGATATGGTGACTCCTGTGGCAGTGATAATGACTGTGTTGGTTGTTTGACCTGCGATGCGGATTATACTTCTTGGCCAGTTTTGTTGTATTGTAATACCGGTGATTGGCATGGCAATTGTGCCGCTGCCGGTAAGACCTGTGGAACAGATGGCCTTTGTCATGGTCCTGCGGCCACTTCTACCCCCACCTCGTGCCTTGGTGAAACCCAGATTTGTGGTTATACTGGTGCTCGTCCATGTTGCTCTCCTTTAACTTGTCAATCAACCATTAGTGGGGTTGATAAATGTAAAGTTCCCCCGCCCACTCCTCAACCGACCCCTTCCTGTTTCTCTCAAGACCAGGTTTGTAACCGGGCCGGTGATGGGAGGAGTTGCTGCTCTGGCCTGACCTGCCAGTCAACTATTAGTGGGGTTGATAAATGTAAAGTTCCCTCCGGGGCTCCTACTCTCACACCCACTCCTGGTTGCAAAACAATAGGAGCCACCTGCTATGGAACGGAGTGTTGTTCTGGGCTAACGTGCGGCAATTGGGAGCAAGGAGCAGGCAGCTGTATAACAGCTCCCACTTCCACTCCTGGCGGGCCGACCCCCACGCCGACTACCGGTGGCGGTGGGCCGACACCCACGCCGACTACCGGTGGCGGTGGGCCGACACCCACTCCCACCCGCACTCCACAAGTATGTGCCCCCAGTTTCGCTTGTGTTTCCAATACTTTACCCGACACTGTTTTCCCGGGCCAGACGTTTACCGCCGAGGTTAAAGTGAAGAACCCCAGTTATTGTTATTGGGGAAAAGGGTCAAACTTTTTGGGAGCAATTCCTACTTGTTCCACTCGGGAAAATTGTCGTTGGGGTTTCCCCAGGGCAGATTGGTCAGATGTCAATGGTGATGTGAATGCTACTATTGCCAATGTGAACGATGTGGTGAAATTTGATCTTCATCTGATTGCCCCCTCCTCTCCGGGAGTATATGATTCATATTGGCAAATGGTTTTTGGCAGTACGCCTCATTCAGGCTCGCCTTGTGGAAAACAAATTACCGTATTGCAGGGCAACAAGATGGGAACGCCATCTTGCGCCAGCTCGAACCCTTTTCGCTTAATTACTTTTTCCGCTTCGCCGGCGCCCACCGCCTCCTCTCAAGGCCATGTGGTGCGGGTTCTTTCCCAACCGGCGGCGACTGCCGATCCCACGATTGCCAATTTTGGCCCGGAGAATTGTAACGGCAACAATACTTTACCGTCGGCGGCGAAATATCTTTATTGCGGCACCACTCTTAATAGCGTGAGATGGACCTTTGCCAGCGCCGGCGAGAAAAAGATTTGGGCGGTTTTCCATAATGACGTCAATGGCACGGGTGGCTGGTCAGCGCCGGTTTCCATTCCCATTACTTATAAGCCCCATGATATTGTGGAAGACGGGATGATCAATGAAACAGACTACAACAAGCTTAAGGCTTGTTATTCTCCCCTGGGATCGGCTAGTGGCGATTGCGTCCGGGCGGATTTAAACTGTGACAACGTGGTTAACGCGCTCGATTACAGTTTATTTATGAAGGGTTGGGAAGGAAGATAGAATGTCTAATTGGAAAGAATTTTTGACCAGGAAAAATGTTTTAGTCCTCTTGGGCTTGCTTTTGGTGATAGTTGCCCTGCCACTGGCCACGGTTTTGGTTAAACAAAGCCAGGAAACCAGAAAAAAAGCAGCCGGTTGTCCTTTAGGTGCCAGTTCCCGCTCCTCGGTTCGGTTTGTGAATCTTAATGGCGAACCAATTACTGCTGCCAGGACTAATGATTTGGTCAGAGCAGAAGTAAATGTCGGCGGCGTTGATGCGGCCGATATTGTTTTGGGATTTAATAACGCTAAGTTGGAGTTTGATACCGCTTTTGGAACTGGCGGTATCTCCAAATCCTCGGCCGGTGGGCTAACCCATTTTGGTGCCAGTGGCAGCGTTGATGAATCGGGCACACCCAACGTGAAGCGGATACTATTTATAGTTCAGCGGGCTCATGGAGCGACCGCGACCGGCGGGAAAATCGCCACGATTGGCTTTAAAGTAAAGAGCACAACCACAAACGATACCACACAAATTATTTACGGAGAGCGAACAACCTTAGCCTTAAATGGAGAGGGTGGTTATTCGGAATGCGGCACGCCGGCGACTTTGACCTTAAACGGCGCGGCTG
>CAZTHI010000018.1:0-15847 GCA_964613135.1 uncultured Gammaproteobacteria bacterium | reverse complement strand
GGGTATGCCTCGACGGAAGAGGCGGCGCCACCTACTCCTACCCCGACCCAGACCCCAACCTCAACCCCAACGCCCACCACAACGCCTTCACCAACTGCCACTCCCACTCCTGTCGGACCAAGAAAAGTGGTTTTTCTACCCGGCTTGGGATCAAGCTGGAACGCGGACGCCATTCTAAACTGTAAGGCCGACGGCTATGAAGGAAACTGGACGCTAGCGCCATTTGCCGCTGACGCGTATATGCCCTTATTGTCGGCCCTAGGCGAAAACGGTAAACCTTTTTATTATGATTGGCGAAGGGATGTCCGGTCTCAAACACTTATTTTACAAAATTTTATAAACAGTTTAACCAGCGGCGGTAAAAAAGTAAACCTAGTGGGCCACAGCCTTGGCGGTTTAGTCGGTCGCGCCTATTTAGAAAACCGCGGGTCAGACAGCAAGTTGGAAAAACTCTTGACCGTCGGCTCACCGCATCAAGGCGCGCCCCAGGCTTATCCCGGCTGGGCAGCGGGCGAGGTCTGGGAAGAAAATTTTATCAACAAAATCGCGGCAACCATTCTTTTAAAACGCTGCGCCGCCAAAAGGGAAAATCCGCGGGAAACTTTGCAGCGGATTGCGCCTTCGATCCAGAATCTCTTGCCGACTTTTAATTACCTGCGCGATGCCAAAACAAAAGTTCTCAAGCCGGTTTCCCAAATGACTACTCAGAATAATTGGTTGCCGACCGATTTTAACTTCTATAACGTCTCCGTCGGCACTCTCTCGGGTACCGGCTTTTCCACTTTAAAGGCCATTAAGGTAAGCGAAAGAAATAAGAATGATATTCGTTTGGGAAATTGGGTCGATGGTAAGCCGATCGGCAAAGAAACGGTAAAAGAAGGCGACGGCACTGTTTTGCTTTCCAGCGCTCAGTTGCCCGGAGCCAATAATCAAATCATTAACCAAACTCATGGCGGTTTAGTTTCCTCAGACGAAGGTATCGCTAAGATCTTGAACTTCTTGGGCATGGGGGAAACAGGGCTAATGACGCTTAAAACGATGCATACCGAACCGCAAGTTGAACCACAGTCGGCCCTGGTAATTATTGGCTATCCTTCCGGCTTTTGGGTCATGGACCCGAGAGGAAAATTAATTAAAAGTCAGGAAGGCATGATTTCCATCAACAATCCCGGTAAAGGCCATTACCGATTTGGGCTAATTCCCAAAAGTGAAAAAACCCTTTTTATTGTCGCGCAATTTTTAAAAGACGGCCGGACTTTATGGAAAGAATATAATTTTAAAAATCGTCTACCAAAATTTGGAAAAATCAACTTTAATCCGGGCCATCCCCAAGAAGACGCCCTGCAGTTTATTTTTTAGTTGAATCTGAGGGGTTCTTAACGGCTGCTTCGAAATCTGTCCCGTCAACTTCTACCGAAACAGGCCCAGCCTGAACAAGAAGCTTCTTTTGGTCGGGAAATTCATGAACCCGCACAATCTTTGGACCTTTGATCACTCCGCCGGCGCCCTCTACCGGTCTCGCCTTCGCGTAGTTCCCAAAAATTGCTGGCAAGGTGATCTGGCGGCATCTTTTCTCCTTACAGTGGGCTCATCAGGATTCGAACCTGAGACCTTTGCGATGTGAACGCAACGCGCTAACCAACTGCGCTATGAGCCCTCTTGAACTAATTTTAACAAATTGACCCTTGTAAGACAATTTGGGGAACTTTATAATTTAAGCAATGGGCATCTTAAAAAGAATCATTAGTTTTTTCCTGGACTTCGTTGAGGTCACCGTCATCGCCCTGGCGATGTTTGTCATTATGTATCTCTTTTTGTTTCAGCCGCACCAAGTCAAAGGCAGCTCCGATTTTCCCAACTTCCACGACAGCGAATATCTTTTAACCGACAAAATTTCCTACCGCCTGACTATACCCAAAAGAGGTGAAGTGATTATCTTTAAGGCCCCCCGCAACGAAGATTACGACTATATTAAAAGAATTATCGGTCTGCCTGGCGAAACCGTCATGATCCGCAACGGCAAAGTCTATCTCAACAATCGTCTTTTGACCGAGCCCTATATTCCGGCGGATTACCAAACTTTCGGCGGTAGCTTTGCTCAGGAAGGCCAATTGATTCCCATTCCCGAGGGCCAGTATTTCGTCCTGGGTGATAACCGCAGCCACAGTTCCGACTCCCGCGACTGGGGCACCGTTCCCAGAGAAAATATTATCGGCAAGGCTTGGCTAAGATATTGGCCCCTTGATCGCGTGGGTTTAATCGCCAGACCGGAGTATCTTTAAGCAGTTTTTCCCGCAATCCCCTTGTAGATTTTTTGCAAACGGTCTTCGGTTTTTTCCAAATTACCCTTAAGCGCAATCACCAATCTCGTCTCTGCCCGCGAACGGGAAAGCCGCACGATCGCTTTACTGTCGTCGGTTGTTAAAGTCATTCGAATGTCCTCCATGATTTTATCGGTCTCCTCGGAAATAATATGCGGCGGGCCGCCTTCGGTCGCCTTGGAGGGCTGACCGGCCTTGCTTCTGATACGGCGGGCAATGTCTTCGGCTCTTCTGACGGAAGATGATTCTTTGAGGACCATTTTATAGGCCTCAACCATCAGCTTAGCGTCATCGATACCTGCCAGGGCTCGTGCGTGGCCTTCGGTAATCAAACCGGAAAGCAAGCCGTCTTTTAGAGCGTCCGGTAAGGTCAAAAGTTTAATGGAATTGGAAATATAGGCCGGGCTTTTGCTGATCCGCTGCGCGATTTCCTTGTTGGAAAGTCCGAATTCTTTCATCAGCCGGATAAAAGCCTGAGCCCGTTCAATCGGGTTGAGATCTTCGCGCTGCACGTTTTCCACAATCGCCATTTCCAACATGCCCTGAGGGGTTGTTTCCCGAATAATCGCCGGCACGCTTTTCAAACCCACAATCCGGGCTGCCCGCCAGCGTCTTTCGCCGGCGATAATTTGGTACCCCGCCGGGGTTTTGGCCACCACCAAGGGCTCCAAAATACCGTGCTCCTTAATTGACTCGACCAGCTCTGATAACGATTCTGTGGTAATTAAGCCTCTGGGCTGAAGCGGATTAGACTGAAGTGAGTCGATATCCAAATCAACAATTTGCGGTTCGCTCATTTAGGACTAATATTAATTAAATTAACGCCCTGCTTTTTTTGAATCTTGACCACACCGGCCTCTAAAGCATATAACGTGTGATCCCGGCCTATACCGACCAGCTTACCCTTATGGAATTTGGTGCCCCGCTGGCGGACTAAGATATTGCCGGCCACCACCTGCTCGCCATTACCCTTTTTAAGACCCAGTCTTTTGCCGGGCCGGGGAGGCTGCTGTCTAATTTTACCTTCGGATTTAGTTTTCTTTGCCACTGGACTCCATGATAGATAATATTTTCACGCGTGTCAAGAGGGGCCGAAAACCTTTTACCTTGCGCTCTCTGGCTTTGGCTTTAAAAGTCGCCGCCCGGATTTTCTCACCCTTAATCTGATCGACAATCTCTATTTCTACTTTGGCGGTTTTTAATATCGGCTGGCCAATCTTCACTTTTTGGTCGTCCACCAGCAGCAAAACTTCGTTCAAGGTTAATTTCTGGCCTTTTTTGCCCTCAAGCTTATCAACTTCCAAAATTTCCCCTGCGGAGATTTTATGCTGAGTGCCGCCGATTCTGACGATGGCGTATTTCACAGATAGTATTTTACTTCATTTTTACCAATAAATCCAGCGACATTTTCCACGAGGCCCAAACTAACTAAAATCGCCACCAGCGAGCTGCCGCCGGAGGAAACTAAGGGCAGGGTAATGCCCGTCACCGGCAACAAGCCTAAATTCATGCCGGCATTGATAAAAAATTGGCCGAAAACCATAGCAAACACTCCCAAACAGACCAACATCGCAAAACGGTCTTCCGCAGCCTGCGCCACTCTTAAAATCCGCCAAAGTAACAAGACAAAGATCACCAGTAAAACTCCCACTCCTAAAAATCCCAGCTCCTCGGCAATTGAGGCGAAAATAAAATCGGAATGCCGCTCCGGCAAAAAACGTAAATGAGACTGCGTGCCCATGCCCAAATCCCGGCCGAATAATTGTCCCGAGCCAACGGCAATAATGGATTGAATAATATTATAACCGGAATGGAGGGGGTCCAAAGAAGGATTTAAGAAAGTGTAGATTCGCTGCCTTTGATAATCCTTTAAAAACCGCCAGGCCAAGGGCAACATCAGTAAAACCAATCCGGCGCCAGCCGCCAACCACTTCCCGCTCAGCCCGGCACCCAGCACTATCGCTAGCCAAAACAGACTAATGATAATGGCGCTACCCAAATCCGGTTGCGCAAAAACTAAAATGGCCGGCAACAGCAAAAGCAGGCCTCCCCAAAGAGCTCTTTTGAGGCTTAAATTTTCCTCCCGACTAAAAAAATAGGCAAAAAATAAGATCAGCAGCGGTTTCGCCAACTCTGACGGTTGGATCGTTAAACTGCCGATTTGAATCCAGCGAACGGCTCCCCGACTGACGGTGCCAAAAATAAAAGTCACGCCCAGTATGGCCAGCGAGGCGGCGTAAAACAGCCAGGCCAGCCCCGGATAAATCCGCCAGTCAATTTGGCTAAATACGAAAAACAAGCCCAAACCAAAAAGAGCAAAAATTAACTGTTCCGGGAAAACAGCCGGGGCAATACTCCAAATAATGAGCAAACTAAAAATTAACAGGCAGACAATCGCGCCCAGCAGCAGCCAATCAAAACGAAGAGCCAGTTTATTCATTTAAACCACCAATTTCAGCTCGCTGCCCGGCAAAAGATCGGTGGCCAAGGTTTCTTTTTTAAGATAATCACGGAGCTTTTCGTCTCTGGGCCATTGCGGGCCGGCCACTTTGATCTTTTGGTCCAGCCGACAACCCGTCTTTTTACGCAATCCTTGAATTTGTCTCACCAATTCTCTGGCTGTGCCTTCGGCGATTAATTCCGGAGTGAGAACAACATCAAGCTCAACACTCATTTCTCCTTTTCCTGGCTTAAAAACTACTTTTTTAACATTCAACTCTTCTTTAATCAATTGGACTAGCGCTTCGTTAATTGAAAATTGAAAATTGAAAATTGAAAATTTTTGTAATGGCTGCCTGACTTTTATGCCCTCCGCTTTTCTGGCCGCGTGGCCCTGTTCACAAATTTCCCTGATTAATTTCATGTCAGAGATAAGGTGGGCCTGCCCTTCCGAAGCCTTGGCGAAGGAGGGCCAGTTGGTAAGATGAACCGATTCCTCGCCGGTTAGGTTTTGATAGATTTCTTCGGCCAAGAAGGGTGTAAACGGGGCCAACAATTGACAAAGACTGGCTAAAACTTCCCAGAGGGTTTTGTAGCAAGCGTCTTTATCCGGCCCGGCAGGCACGCTTGGGCCAACCCGGTCACGCGAGCGGCGCAGATACCAGGTTGACAAGTCACCGACAAAAGCCTCAATCGCGTGAGAAGCGGTGTAAGCGTCATAATGATCCAGCGATTCGGTTACAGCTTTAACTAATTGATTTAATCTGGACATAATCCATTGATCCAGAATGTTCTGGCTCTTCACTCTGCCCTTTGTGCTTTGCACTTTGAACTTGTCTATATTGGCATAGGTGACAAAAAAGTTGTAAATATTCCAGAGCAATAAATGAAAACGGCGCCGGGTTTCATCGGCGATGTGATAGCCAAAATTTAAATTTATTTCCGGGTTTTGGGTGACATACAGCCAGCGCATCACATCAGCACCAATTTTTTCTGCCGCTTCATCAAACCAAATCGCGTTACCTTTGCTTTTATGCATTTCTTCTCCTTTTTCATCACGGACGACAGCGTGGCCCAATAAAGTTTTAAACGGATTGGTATTTTCCAATATTACGGATGTCGCCAAAAGCGAATAAAACCAATTTCTGAATTGACCCGGAAAACATTCGGTAATAAAGTCGGCTGGAAACCATTCTTGCCAATATCGCTTATCGCTTAAGTAGCTCACTTTATTGGTTTGGGGGTCGACTAATGTGGAAAACGGAACAATTCCGGCATCCAGCCAGGGGTTGCCGACGTCCGGAATTCGGGAAGCCAGTTTGCCGCACGCCGGACACTTGACTTTAACCGCGTCAATCCAAGGCCGGTGAGGTGTGTGACCGGCAAATTTATCCCAACCTTCAGCGGCCCTTTTTTGCAGCTCTTCTTTAGAGCCAATCACTTCAAAGTTTCCGCAAGAACACTCCCAAATCGGCAAGGCCAAGCCCCAATAGCGTTTTTTAGAAATCAGCCAGTCACGCATATTCTTTAACCAATCGCGTTCCTGGTCACGGCCCCAGGCCGGCAGCCAGCGAATGTTATCGACCACCTTTTTCATCGGCTCACGCAAGGGATCCATTTTGATGTACCATTCTTTGACCACCCGCCAAACCAATTCGGTATGGCACCGCCAGCATTGAGGATAGCGGTGAGTATAGTCTTTCAATTTGAAAAGAAATTGGCCGGTTTTAATCTTTTTCAACCGGTCAAAAACCAATTCCGGCTGCTTCTTGGCGTTTTGGCCTGTCAAATCGCCGTAACCGTCCACGTAATTGGCGGCTTCATCGATGACTTCCAAAACCGGTAGTTTTTCTCTCACCCCCAGCTGAAAATCTTCGGTGCCGGCACCGGGGACAATATGAACAATGCCGGTGCCCTCTTGCGCAGTCACCAGATCCTTCTCCATAAAAACAAGATGGAAAGTTTGGGGGAAATTCTTTTTGGCGGCCAGATTAACCGGCAAGTCGTCAAACGGAGCCACGTAGTGCTCGCCCGCCAAAGTGCTACCCTTAAATTCCTTTTTAATCTGCCATTTTTTACCAGCCAAGATTTTCGGGCCTAAATCTTTGAGAAAAATTAACGTTTCTTTTTCGCCCGCCACCGCAAATTCGGCGTAGGTAAAATCCGGGTTAACCGCCAGGGCAATATCGGCCGGCACGGTCCAGGGCGTGGTGGTCCAAACCAAAAAAGCCGAGGGATAATTAACATCCAGCCGCAAGCACTTAAAAAAGACGGCAGTATGGGTAATTTCCTTATATTGCTCGGTCAAAATTTCATGCTGGGAAATCGCCGTCCCGCAGCGCGGGCACCAGGGCACACTGTCTTTGCCTTTATAGATCCAGCCGTGATTATGACAGGCCTTTAAAAAATGCCAAATCATATAGTTGTTTTCGTCGGCCAAGGTGTAGTAAGAATGGTCCCAATCCATAAAATAACCCAATCTTTTGGACTGCTCGGTTTGAATGTTGGCAAAATAAAGAGTTGTTTCCTTACATTTATTAACAAACTTTTCAATCCCGTATTTTTCAATATCTTTTTTATCTTTAAATCCCAGCTCTTTTTCGACATTCACTTCCACCCATAAACCCTGATTATCAAATCCGTTTTGAAAGCGCTGGTGATAGCCTTTCATATTAAAATAGCGTTGCCATAAGTCTTTATAAGTTCTGCCCCAGGCGTGGTGAATTCCCATGGGATTATTGGCGGTAATCGGACCGTCCAAAAAAGAAAATCTTTTGGGAGAAGAATCGTTTTTGTGGAGATATTTTTGGACAACGCCCGCTTTCTCCCACCAAGCCAAAATCCGCTTCTCCATTTCCGGAAAATTGATTTTTTGCTCTACCGGTTTAAACACCATATTTTAGTTATAAGCTTCCTAGCGTAAGCTTGAAATCGTTTTAAGCTCTCGTTCTAAAACGATTATAACAAAAAAATCGTCCTGGGGGACGATTTATCTCGGAACCGGGTTTTCGCCCAGTCCCGCCTAGCTAATGATAATTATGGTTGACGAATTAAACTTTCTCATGGTTTTATTTTATCATATCCTGGGATTTTTGCCAGGCGGTAAAGATTTTGGTGGTTAAAGTTTTTAATTGTCTAGGAGTCAGTTCGGCCGCGGTATTCGAGGCAATGACATCGTTATCAAAATGAGCATCCTGACCATCCAAGTAGGAGGCAAAGAAAAATTCTTGGCCGGTTCTGTTATTAAAGGGAAATCTTTCAATGCAAGCCTTGCCATTATCTAAAAAGACCATCTCGCCCATTGAAATTTCCTCATAGGCTCGGGTTGCCGGCAGAATGTGAACTACCACTCCACTATCTCTTTTTTCCAAAGATATCGCGTAGGGTTTTTTAGATAATCTGTCTGTCAATTCCGGAGTTTCTATCCCCTCGACGCTTCCCATTAAAACAAAGAGGTGATCTAAAAAACGGCCAAAGGCCGTTGGTGTAAGTGTCTTGACCGCCAACAAAGACTCACACTTGACTACCAAATGTTGCTTTTGTTCTCCGCTGGCGGGGGGAAATTCTCTTTCGCGTGGCATAATTACTTTCCTTGTCTTAAAAAGGCGGGGATATCAAATTCGGCGTATTCTTCAGCCGGCGCTTCTTCTGGAGCGCTATCAGTGGGCGTTTCTTTAGGAATTTCGCTGACAATGCCCTGGGGCTGGGTCGCTTTTAGCGGCATCATGCGGCCCAATCTCAACCTGGCTTCATTAAATCTGGTAGCAATGACGGTAATTCTGACCTGGTCGATCATATTCTCGTTAATGGCGGCGCCAAAAATAATGTTGGTGTCGGCATCGGCGGCGGCGGCGACAAAGCGGGCCGCTTCGTCCACCTCGGCCATGGTCAAATCCGGACCGCCGGTAATGTTGAAAAGAATCCCCTTGGCGCCCTCAATGGAAACATCCAGCAAAGGCGAAGAGATCGCGGTTTTGGCGGCAATCTGCGTCCGGTTTTCCCCCACGCCGGTACCAATGCCCAACAGGGCCGAGCCGGCGTCTTTCATAATCGCCTTGACATCGGCAAAATCACGGTTAATCAAGCCGGGAACGGTGATAATCTCGGAAATGCCCTGCACGCCCTGGCTCAGCACGCCATCGACAATTTTAAACGCCTCCAGCAAGGTCATTTTTTTGTCAACCACTTCCATGATGCGCTGATTGGGAACCACGATTAAAGCATCCACCACTTTTTTCAATTCCTCCACCCCCTCTTCCGCCGCCACCATTCTTCTGGTGCCTTCAAAAGTAAAAGGCTTGGTGGTCACCGCAATCGTTAAGGCGCCAGCCTCCTTGGCCAGTTTGGCAATCACCGGGGCCCCCCCCGTAAAAGTGCCGCCACCCTCGCCACCGGCCAGAAAAACCAAATCAGCATCGGTAAGATATTCACTGATTTTCTCTTTGGATTCTTGCGCCGCCTGAGCGCCAATTTGCGGATCACCGCCGGAGCCCAGTCCGCGGGTCAGATTTTCGCCTAATTGAATTTTATTTTGAGCTTTATTAAAAAGAAGGGCCTGGGTATCGGTATTAACGGCAATAAACTCGACACCTTTGATTTGGCTGTTGTCGATCATGGTGTTGATCGCGTTGCCACCACCGCCACCAATGCCAAAGACCTTTATTTTCGCGAAGCTTGCCTCGTCAGGTTTAACTAGAGCCATTTCCTGTAGTATTATAGCAGATCTCAAGAAAATTCGCCTTTCCAAGGCGGAAATGAATTGAGCTCTGATATGTCATCCTTCTGAGGATGTCATACTACGGCAGGAACGATTTTAGCAACTCGACTAATCTCCCTGCCATACCACGGCCGGGAATTTTTTGCAGCGTTTTGCCTATTTGGCCAAAAGAAAAACCGGTCGACGGCGCCGTCGTTTCGCCTTTGCTGCCCCATAAAATTAGGCCGATAGCCGTGGCGAAATCCGGAGTTTGGACATCATCGATCAGACCCACCACACCCACCGGCGAGCCAATCCGGACAGGCATCGCCAGAATTTTTTTGGCCGTTTCCATGATACCCACCGTTTGCGCTCCCCCGCCGGTAATGACGACACCGGCCGGTGTTAAGCCCATGGCGCCGCTTTTCTTAACTTCCAAACTGACCATAGTAAAAACTTCGTCCAGTCTCGGCTTAATAATACCCTCGATTAAAGTTTTGCGGGAAACAGTCCTGGTTTCTTCTTCAATACCCAAATCGCTTAGCTCAATTTCGTCGCTGTCTTCCTTCGCCTCCTCTTTACTGGGGACCTTGGGAACTTTAGGTTTCTTGCCCAAGGCCAGCTTGATTTTCTCGGCCGCTTCAAGTGATAAGCGCAAGCCGATGGCCAAATCATTAGTGACATTTTTGGCGCCGATCGGCAAAACTGTGGTGTAAAATGGCGATCCTTCCACAAAAACAACGATATTAGTCACCCCGCCGCCAATATCCAATAAAACCACGCCCAATTCCTTTTCCGTTTCCGTCAAGACCGCTTCGGCCGAAGCCATACCGGAGGCGACCAGATTTTGCACATCCGCGCCCACTTCGGAAACGCATTTCGTCAGGTTTCTCATCGCCGTGGAAGCGCCGGTGACCAAATGCGTTTCCACTTCCAGCCTGACTCCGGACATGCCCACCGGGTCTTTCACACCCTCCTGGCCGTCAACCGTAAAGCTGCGCGGTAAAACATGAATGATCTCCCGGGACGAAGGCAAAGAAACCGCCCTGGCCGCCTCAATCACCCGCTCCACGTCGGCCGGACTGATTTCCCCTTCCGGTTCGGCTACCGCCACCACGCCTTTGGAATTTTGCGAAGCCAAATGCGGCCCGCCGATGGCCACCATCGCCTTGGTCAAACTGTAACCGGCCATTCTTTCGGCCGCTTCCACCGAGGCCACGACGCCGGCGGAAACCTCTTCAATATTGACAATTTGACCCTTGCGGACACCCCGAGAAAGCACTGAAGCAACACCCAAAATTTTTATTTTTTCTTCTTCTTCCGTCCCGATCGCCGCCACCACGGTCGCGATTTTAGTCGAGCCGACGTCAATCCCGGCCACCAATTGTTGTCTACTCATAGCGAATCCATTCGATATATCAGTTTTCTAAACTGTTATATGTGATCACGGGCTTATCAAAACGTAAATCAATCCCCCGTAACGCCTTACCTTCCATTCTAACCCTTGCTAAAATCACTTGTAAAGAGTCAAGTTGCGGACCGACTTCTTTTGTAAGAGAAACGGTCACCAGCGGGCCATTATTCAGCCACACCTCCGCCTTTTGCGGCGAAATAATTTTGGCCATGGTGGGATGAAGGGTGCGTTGGTTAAGCTTTTCTAAAATCTCAATCGTAAAAATAATTTCCGGCTGAATAAATTTTTCCCCCACGCTTAAATTTTTTACCGAATCCATGAGAATAACAGGTAAATCGCCCGGAGAGTCGCTTACTTTCAAAACCAATCCCTGGTCATTAACTAAAAAATATTGCTCACCTTTAATCGCAGCCTGGGCAAAAGGAGAGGCCATTAGGTCTTCCCCAACTCGAGCCGGACGAATTTCCCCGACCGTCCAAGAATTAATCTTGGCCATTACTAACAGACCGGCCAAAACTAACAACAAACCAGCAACTAATAATTTAAAGTGCCGTTTCACTGATGAGTTTAACAATTTTAACGGCCGCGTCCGGCACGACCAGCCCTTGGGCTCGGGCAGCGTTTTGCCGGTAGCGATACAGATTGGTCATCATGTTTGTCACCGTATTTAAGAGCCGGTCCGGATTTAAGTCGTCTTGGGGAATGATCTCGGCAATACCAGCCTCTTTAAAAAGGCGCGCGTTTTTTGTCTGCTCGTTTTCAAAAAGCCAGGGAATGGGAATCAGCAGCATCGGCTTACCTAAAGATCCCAGCTCGGTTAAAGTATTGATGCCTGCCCGTGAAACCACCAAATCCGCTTTGTGCAATAATGTGCCCCATTCCGCGCCCTTAACAAAACCGGCCACCCGATAGTTCTTCCTCTCTAATTTTTTAAGGCGGGCCAGATCAGACTGCCCAACTTGGTGAAAAAGATTATTGTTAA
The DNA here is from genome assembly GCA_964613135.1 of uncultured Gammaproteobacteria bacterium. Lineage (GTDB taxonomy): Bacteria > Patescibacteriota > Microgenomatia > PFEM01 > CAZTHI01 > CAZTHI01. The sequence goes on along the minus strand of CAZTHI010000018.1, from coordinate 3,995 downwards.
CTAGAATCTGGTCCAGGCAGTCGGCCACCGCCGCGTTGATAACTTGACTGCCTTGATTGCCGCCGGAGACTAAAACTAACGGCCGGCCTTTTTCAAAACCAAATCCCTGCCAGGCTTTGGTACTGGTCTTAAAGATTTCCCGACGGATGGGATTGCCGGTTAAAACGGCTTTGCCTTTAGGGAAAATGCCCACGGTTTGCGGCCAGGAAAGCGCCACTTTCCGGCAAAAAAAGGCGTTTATCTTGGTCCCCAAACCGATCACTGTAGTTTGTTCATGAGTAATCCCGGGAATACCTAAAAGCCAGCCAGCCATAATGGCGGGGACGCCTAGATAGCCGCCAAAAGAAAGAATGACGGCGGGCCGGACACGGGCCAAATGGTATAAAGCCTGGAAAAAACCCACGGGCAGTCTTAAGGCCGCGGGAATGGTGTAACGGGTAAACCGGCGCTGTAGCCGGCCGGCAGCAATAGCAATAAATTTAATGCCCATGGGGGGAATGACCTGGCTTTCCACCGAAAAAGCCTTGTCGCCTTCGGTGGCATGCTCACGGCCGAAAAAATAGATTTCCCAACCGCCCTGTTTTCGTAATTCTTCAATGACCGCTAAGGCCGGGGTGATATGACCGCCGGTAATCACAATTTTTTTCACTTCCTGGCCACCCCCTGCTTCGAAATATTGATTAAAATCCCCATGGCGGTTAAAACCAAAATGAGCGATGAACCGCCATAAGAAATAAAGGGCAAGGGCACGCCGGTTAGAGGAATTAAAGCCACCATCGCCCCCAAATTAACCAACGCCTGAAAGCCAACCCACGAGGTAATCCCCACCGCTAATAATCTGCCGAAATCGTCCGGCGCCCGGGAAGCAATTCTAAACCCCCGCCAGATTAAACATAAAAAGACTAGCAAGACCGCCACTGAACCAATGAAGCCCAATTCTTCGGCAATGACCGCGAAAATAGAATCGGTGGTAACCGCCGGCAAATATTCGTATTTTTGCCGGGATTGGCCCAAACCAACACCAAACAAACCGCCGGATCCCAAGGCGATCAAAATCTGACGGATATGATACGATGCTCCCAGCGGATCCGCAGTCGGGTTTAAAAAAGTGGTCAATCTTTCCCGGCGATACGCGGAGGAAAGAATCAAAACGGCGCCACCGGCAATACCTGTCAAACCGATTAAGCCGATGGTTAAAATCGGCGCCCCCGAAGCAAAATAAACCGCCAAACCGGTAGCGCAAAGAACCACGGTCGTCCCCAGATCGGGCTCGAGCATAATTAAAAACACGATTAACCCCAGAATAGTTAAAAAAGGTAAAAGGCTTTTTTTGGTGGCAAAAAACGAAGACAAATACAGAACAAAAGTTAACTTCGCCAATTCGGCCGGCTGAAAATGGATTGGTCCAATACTTAGCCAGCGGCGAGTGCCCAAAATGCTGGCTCCCAGACCGGGAATCAGAACCAGCAATAAACAGACTAAGGTAAAAATCAGCAACGGCAGGGCCAAAAATTTTAATTTCCGGTAGTCAAAAAAAGAGGCGGCCAAAAAAGCCAGCAAACCCAGGCCTGCCCATTGCAACTGCAAACGCAAGTAGTATAGCTTGTCGCCAAAATCACGGTAAGCTTCCACCACGGAAACGTTGCCCACCATAATCAAGCCGAAGACGGTCAAGCCAAAAACTAAACCTACCAGCCACCAGTCGGTCCTGGCCGGACTAGTCTTTCGACGAGAGATTCTTAACATATTTTTTAAACTGATTTCCCTTTTCGGCATAATCACGAAAAAGGCCAAAACTGGCGGAGGCAGGAGACAAAAGACAAATTTTCCCAGACGGGGTCGTTTGAAAAGCAATTCGAACCGCTTCTTCCATCGAAGAAACATCATATCGCTGAGGTAAGCGCTCTTTGGGGATAGTTTTAGCCATGGCCTGCCAGATTTTTTCTCCAGTTGGTGGAAAAAGGACTAGAGAACGCAACTTTCTCTTCCTTAAAAATTCTCCAAGTTTTGAAAAATCAAGCCCCCGATCATGACCTCCGGCAATAAGAGTCTCAACATCATCCCCGAGAGCCTTAAGGGCGTGAATTGTGGCTTCAGGAACAGTCGCTAAAGAATCGTTATAAAAACGGATGCCATGATATTCGCCAACGAACTCTAAACGATGTTTAAGAGATCTAAATTCAAAAATTGCCTCCCTAATTTCTCCAAGAGAAACATTTAAAAGATGACTAACAGTAATCGCCGCTAGGGTATTTTCTATGTTCCCTTCTCCCAGAAGGGGTATTTCCTGACGATGTAATACAAACTGCGGCCTATTGCTCTCTTTTTGAATAAAAATATCTCCCTGGTCCAAGAAAGAGAAGGCGTCTTTCCGGCGCTTTAAAGAAAGGCGATATTTTTTGGCAGGGTTGGTTGATACAAGTTGGGCGACAATATCATGGGATGGATTAAAGATAACGATATCATTGGGAGTTTGATAGCGAAGAATTTGCCCTTTTGCCTTCACGTAGGAAGAAAAATCACCATAACGGTCAAGATGTTCGGGAACAATCGCCAGAATGACGGCAATATGGGGGCTATAATGAATATCTTCTAATTGATGACTTGAAAGTTCGGCTACAAAAACAGTTTTTTTATCTGCTCCCGAAAGATAGTCTAGGGCCGGCAAACCAATATTGCCTACTAGGCGAACATCGGGATATTCCTTACCAAGGATATGAGCGATCAAGGAGCTGGTGGTGCTTTTTCCTTTCGTCCCAGTAATCCCGATAATCATCCCCGGACATTCAGAGAAAAAGATATTGGTGGCCGAAGTCAATTTTCTACCGGAATTAATGGCTGCCTGTAATTCTGGAAGTTGCAAGGAAATACCAGGCGAACGAACAATAACATCATAGTTAATAACGGCTTTTAAATAATCTTTACCGGCATAAAGCTTTGCTACTGAATCTATCGGTTTTATCTCCCTTTGGTCAGCAATGCCGATTTTTTTGTCAGAGTAATGTTCTAAGAGATATTGGTGGGTACTTTTACCTTCTCTTCCGTAACCCAAAATCAAAACGGAATCACCTAAAATTTCTTTCATATTTGAAGTTTCGCCAGCGCTTCTTTAAGTAATTTCACATATTCCTCTGGCAGAAAATGCTCGCTATTCCACCCTTTTCTAAGTTTATCCTCAAGCATTTGAACTATCTTTACATCATCTAATCCTAACTCTTTTTCTAAAGAAAGAAGTAGGGGAGGCGTTTGTTCGCCTAAGCTCCTATACTTCTCAATAGCCAAGGCAACTGCCAAAATAGATTCTTCCCCTGTCCCCACACATTCGAAAGGTTTATTTTTTCCTAAGCCAACCAGGGCCCGGATAAACGGTTCGATTTCTGGTTTTAAATAATAATCTTCACCAAAAATTTCTTTCATTCTTTCAGGAGAAAGAAAAGGAGATAACGAGGCGTAAACAAACGCACATTTAGCACATGCCCCACACCAAACATCTTGTTTTTGACCAACATTGCAACTACGGAAAGAAAGCTGATGTTCTGGATAGCCTGCTAACAACTGGCTTATTTGGATTTCCCATAAAGGTCGAAGAAAGCTAAAATACTGAACGTCGGGAGTTAAAAACTTTGCCGCGTACTCTCGAAATAGTCTCTCAAAACGTAGGCCTTTTGAATATTGGTGATTCACTTCTAGATTGTGAAAAATAACATTTTCTTCATCTGAACTGTGATCATTGGAGACAATTACATTTTTATACCCATGAAGAGCAGCCATAAAAACTCCTAAAAAGGCTAAATAAGCCGAAAATGGGGTGTGCCCGTTCAGGTATCCCTCTTTATTTAATCGAAGAAGGTTTGGATCTATTGAACGTTTTATCACTAAGGGCTCTGGATAGCCGGCTATTTGAACACTTCTGAGAGCAGACCCAATAGGATTAAGAATTAAGCATCCTTTTCGACCGGGCATTTTTTTGAGTAGTTCCAAGGTTACAGTAGAAT
>CAZTHI010000017.1:0-16845 GCA_964613135.1 uncultured Gammaproteobacteria bacterium | reverse complement strand
ATATTTTATCTGGCTCTGTTTGCGGATTAGACTTAGCCGCCACGCTATCTATTACTTCTGTTAGTGGTTTTGACTTTTGATCTTTGAGTTTTGAGATTAATTTATCGTATTTTGGCTGGAAATATTCGGCATCAATGCGATGTGCGGATTTTACACCCGAAAAATTAACTACAAACGACAAATCATCCTCAACTTTGAAATCTTTTAATCCTAATTCCTCCAAGAGCAAATTCTCGGCCTGTTGATAAAAATTTCTAGATTCTTCAACCATGAATAAACCTTGCCTTATTAAATGCGCTATCTGTTCTTGAAATTTTTGGTCAATTATCGGAACTAAAAGTTTTTCTAAGCTAAAAAGGTTAATGTGGCCTTGCAAACCACCGCTCGAGCCTCTCTCTACTTGATATCTCCCATATTTAGAATTCAAAAAGGCAGCGAGAAATTCCGGGGTAATCTTGTCGGATTTGGTTTTAATCAAAATTATGTCAGCAGAATTAGCAACAGGAAAATTTTCTGGAACTATACCAACGTTCCCGATAGAACCACTTCTTGCCAAAAGTAAGTAGCCAGGAAAAATTTGACTCTTTCTCAACTTTTTATGGAATTCTTCGTCTATATAAACAACATCATTTTCTGCGTCAATAAAAAATTCACATACATTTTGAGTTCTCAATAATGGCACACCTTTATCTTGAAAGTGCGAAACCATCGAAGAAACAAAACCCACATCAACTTTAGAAGTTAAGAAATTAAGATCAGCCAGCTTGAGTCGATTAAGTTGCTCAGAATATTTTAAATACTCCGGCTGATAGTATTCCGCATCCAACCGATGCGCACCCTCAAGTTGGGATTTTTGGATAATTGAATGTATCATAACAAATGTTTTATTTCAAAAAGGGGCACAGCGCGTACTCTATTTTTGACGTCTCTATCTCTTAAGTTTATAGGGATTGAATGGCCGTGGGGAAGAAGTGACATAAAACCAATAATCTGATTAGTATTTTTATAGAATAAAGGACCGCCTGAAAAGCCGGTATATGAAGTATAATTTAGAATAATAAGTGTTTTATTAACAATCCTAATCCTGTCATTCGGTCGATCGTATGTTTCTTTTTTAATCTCGTCTATTTTCCCTTTTTGTTTTTGGGATTCAACAACAATGTTATTAATAATTAGTCTTCCATTTAAAAATTGATAATTAAAATTCCTAATCGTTTCTTGTTCTGGAAAACCAATATTAAAGACTTCGTCGCCTGGCAAAAACTTATCTTCTAAAAAATCATCTGAGGAAAAATAGGCAACTTCTTCAGTTACACGTCCAATTGCTAAATCGTAATCTTTATAAGAATTTTTGATCTGGGGATCTAAAATTATTTTGCCATTTTCGCCAGCTAGAAAAATTTTGTAATGATCCAATCCCGGATTTGGTTGAAAACTTGTTTCATTAAAACAATGTTCGGCGGTTACAAACTCCTGTTTATTAATAAAAAAACAAGTACCGCAACTACCATACTGAATCCTAGTATGTCCCAAATTATAGGAGATTTTTATAATCGAAAAAATTTTGTCCATCATTTTTACCTCCAAAAACTAAGCCCTTCTTTTTTTGTTTTTCTAAAATTGCATTCTTAAGCTTATTGACGCTGTGAATAAAATTTTCATCTTCCTTATTAAAGTATTTACGAAGATAATCGGGTATATCTTTCTCATAATGAATTTTTCCGTATTGTTGTCTGGCCACATATCCTTTAATAAAATTATATACAAATTGTCCGTGTTCCTGTTTTATAAAACCAGCGTTTGTTTCAAGAAGTTGTTTAATTATATCTACATACAACCACCACTCCTCAATCATTTTGTTTTTAACAGAATACTCAGATATGGTCTGGTTGTTACCACTACCAAGCTTTTCTGTTTTTTCTCGTGTTTGTATATTAGGAATTTTAACTATTTTATTTAAATGAAAATCTATTGAATCAATATAAGAAAAGTATAGCCCCAGAGGTCCATAAAGTTTGCGATAGACTTCTTCATCTTTTCTTCTTTTTTCTAGTATAAAATTCCACGTTAATGTTCCTACAACGGCTATAATAATTGGGAATAATAGGTTTGATAAGAAAAATTCCATTCTCACCTCCAAAAGCTAAATTTTTGCTCTTTGGCAAAGTCGATAAACTTATCGGCGAGGGAGTCGAGGTCGTGATCTAAAACTTTGCGAAATTTATTATCATGGACAAATTTTCCGTCGGCATCTTTTTTATAAACATATTCTCCGGAATTATCTTTGCCGGCTTTTTTAGAAACGGCCATAAATATCGGATAATCTTTTAAGGGTTCGCCGGCTTCACCACCCCATTTTTGCAAAAACAAAACAGAGGTTTTAGCTCCTGTATGGGGTTTAAAAGTATTGCCATGGAGACCAACGACGGCCAATATTCTTGCTTTACTAAACAACCACTCACGAATATATTCCATGTTAGTGTTATTTAAGACCCCCTGGGGAAGAACAATCGCTATTCGGCCACCTGGGCGAACCGCGTCAAGAGAGCGTTCAATAAATAAAATATGACGCTCTACATTATTACGAAGTTTTCCATTTTTTTTGGCCAATTCATATTGACGAAGAAGTCCTTGATCGGGATTTTCTCCGGCAAAGGGAGGATTAGTCATTAAAATATCGAAGTTAAGATGCCGAAAGGTAAGTTGGTTTTCGCGAACATCTTCCGGATTGTCCACTGGTGCCAACAATGGGCGCAAGGCAGCTTGTGCATCTACACTATCACTTCCTTGCCAATCTCTTCCGTCCAGAGAATTTCGTTTAAAAATGTGATGTTTGCCATCACCGGCAATAAGCATCAGCGCCTGAGAAATACGACGCATGTTGTCGTCAAAATCTAAACCAAAAAGAAACTTACCAGCATATTCTTTTTGTGCTGATTGGTTTTTCAAATAGTTATCCCACGCGTGATACATGGTGTGAAGAATAAATCCACCAGAACCGCAGGCCGGATCGATAATATATTCCTCCTCTTTCGGATTTAATATCTTGACGCACATTTTGATAACGTGACGCGGCGTAAAATATTGCCCTTTTGTCCCTTTGGAAACTTCGGTAATAAGATATTCAAAGGCGCTATCAATAATTTCATATTCGCCTTGTCCTATTTCAAATAATCGATAATTTTCCAGAAGAGGTACGCAAATGTTTAATCTGTCGGGCGATAATTTTATTTTATCCGAGGATTCAAAAGTATCCGGCCACTCTCGGGCCGCATTTTTGAAAAGTTGGTTAATTGTGTCATACGTTTTTTGTGGGTCACGATATTTGCGAAAAAGAATTTCCCCACCCTCTCGTCTTTCACGGGCAAGTTTTTCGTCAAAAAGTTTGGCATAAATAATCTTAAAAATCTCTTCAAAAACGTTCGCTCCGGAACCGGCCAATGCTAATTCTTCAATATGTTTCACTATTTCCACAAAATCAAATTTTGGATTTAGGTTAGACCAAATTTTTTTAACTTCAAAAAGGTCATCAATTGTCTGATCGGATCGTGGAATATCACTTAGTGTATCCTGAAACTCTTTGGGATATGGCCTGTATAAAATAACTCGCTCTTTGCCGTTAGACCAAACGCCTATTTCCGAACCTTCTGCTGATAAATAACTTTTAAGCTGATCAATGCCCTTTTTCCCGTCCGGACTTTTTACTTCCACGATAATAAACGGGGTAATTTTGTCTTTTTTATATATTAAAATGTCTGCGGCCTTAGCATGAATTTCTCGACCAAAATGGATGCTTTTTTCTGTATCAATTCTATCCCAAGAATAACCGTAGAAGGTATGCAGCTTGTGAAGCCAAAGTTGACGTACAATTTCTTCCGGTCGACCCTTCTGTTTTACCTCGTCAAATACCAATTTTCTGTTTCCTGACTTAAGATCTTTAATCGTAAATATTCCTTTTTCTTCCTCGATAATGTCCAGAGCTTGAACAAGATCAATGCTTTCAAACTCTTTCAAGCCGTAAGCCACGTAGTGTCACCAAACACTTTATCAATCACTTCTTTTGTTCTATTGGGTTTTATTGTTGGCATATATTTCCTTTCTTGTTATATTGATTTCCAAAATCCCCTTTTTAATATAGAAATAACTTTTCCTTTTAATTTCATGTTGTCAGTTGCGGGTATAATCTGATATTTAGGATTTTCGGGCTTAAGATAAACGTAGGGCGGGCTATCATCGGAAATAAACCTTTTTATCGTTGACTCTCCATCCACGTCAGCAAGAACAATATCGCCAGATACAAATTCTTTTTCACTTTTTACCAAAACCACGTCACCATTATCTATCCCTGCATTGATCATTGAATCACCGGAAATTTTTAGAAGGAAAACGTCATCGTCAAGTTTGGCCGTGTTTGAAGAGACCGGCTGCCATTTGCCGGAAATTTCGATCGGCTCAATCGGAACGCCAGCTGTCGTAACTCCTAAAAAAGCAACTAGGGGTTGTTTCCCTAAAATCTTATAACCAAGAGGCAAAATTATAATACTTCGAGCTAATTTATTTCTTTTGATAAGTTTTCGTTCTTCAAGTTTAGTAAGCAGATCAAGAACTGACTGGTTAGAAGAAACATCAAGCCTTTCCTTCATTTCCTCGAAACTTGGAGGATAACCGCTATCTTTAATATATTGATAGATAATCAAAAGGAGTTCTTTTTGTCTCTCGGTGATAGTTGAGCTCATTTTCTTAATTCTACCCGACTGTTTAGTCAGTTGTCAAGGGGGAGAATTAGCCTTATTCCAACTCTTCCAAAATTTCTTTTTGTTGGCGGGTGAGGCGGTCGGGGATTTTAACTTTAAGGCGGACATACTCGTCGCCGCTGCCGTATCCATGCAATTTTTTAATCCCCTTGCCGCGCAAACGCACCATGGTGTCGGGCTGAGTACCGGGACGAATTCGCAGTTTTAAATCGCCATCAATTGTCGGGACTTCGATGGTCCCGCCCAAAATGGCCAAAGTTAAAGGAATTTCCTGATTAACAAAAACGTCAGCGCCGTCTCTTTTAAAAGTTTTATCGGGTTTGACATCGATAGTGACATCAAAATCGCCGAATCTGACCCGCGAGCCGTCGTCCACCCCGGCCGGGGTTTTGATTACCCGGCGGCGGCCTTCAATAACCACCTCTTTTTCGCACCCCCCAGCCGCTTCCATAAAAGATAAAGTCATGCTGTAGCGAGGCACGCGGGCTTGCCGGCCAAAAGGCGACGCGCCGCCGAAAAACTGCTCAAAAATTTCAAAAGGATCGGAAAAGCCGCCGAAGTCTTGCTCGCCTTCCTGGCCGCCTTGTGTGGTATAGGTATAAGTGAACGGTCCCTGGCGGTAACCGCCGGTAAAGGGGTTTTGCCCGCCAAAGCCGCCGCCGGGCGTAAAAGCGGCGTGGCCATATTGATCATAGGCCGCTTTTTTCTCGGCATTGGCTAAAATTTCGTAGGCTTCATTAACATCTTTAAACTTTTGCTCGGCCTCGGCGGATTTATTGCGGTCGGGGTGCCAAAGTAAAGCTTGCTTGCGGTAGGCTTTTTTCAGCTCGGCGCCGGTCGCATTGCGGGAGACCCCCAAAACATCGTAGTAATCGCGTTGTGTCGCCATTTTTAGCTGACGACTTCGCCTTCCTCGGCTTTGTCTTTGGTCGGCGGGGTTTCTTCTTTTTTCTCTTCGGTTGTTTGTTGTTTGTTATCAGTTGTTTGTTGCTGCGAGGCATACATGGCGGCGCCAACTTTTTGTAATTCTTCGGAAAGTTTTTTGGTCGCTTCGTCCAGGGCTTCTTTGGCCGTCTCGGGTTTAGCCAATAAGTCTTTAACGTTTTTGATTTCCGCCTCAACTTTTTCTTTATCCTCCGGTTTGACTTTGTCGCCGGCGTCTTTCAGCGTTTTTTCGGCCGTAAAAACCAAACCGTCGGCCTGATTGCGGGCTTCGACCGCTTCTTTTTTAGTCCGGTCGGCTTCGGCGTATTTCTCGGCCTCGGCCTGAGCGGTCTTGACTTCTTCATCGGACAATCCCACCGCCCCCCGAATGACGATGGACTGGACTTTATTGGTGGCTTTATCCACCGCCTTAACGTTCAAAATGCCGTTGGCGTCAATATCAAAAGTGACTTCAATCTGGGGCACGCCCCGAGGGGCCGGCGGAATGCCATCCAAAACAAACCGGCCGAGCGTTTTGTTGTCTATCGCCATCGGCCGCTCGCCCTGGAGAATATTGATCTCCACCTGAGTTTGGTTATCGGCCGCGGTGGAAAAAATCTGCGTCTTGCTGGTTGGCACGGTCGTGTTTCTTTCGATCAACGGTGTCCGCACCGCCCCCAACGTTTCAATGCCCAGAGTGAGGGGGGTCACATCCAAAAGCAGAATATCTTTAACTTCGCCGCCCAAAACACCGCCCTGAATCGCGGCACCGATGGCCACCACTTCATCCGGATTAACCGATTTATTGGGTTCTTTGCCGAAAAATTTCTTGACGGTGTCGAAAACCTTGGGCATGCGCGTCATGCCGCCCACCATCACTACTTGGTCAATATCGCCGGTTTTGACCTTGGCGTCTTCCAAACAACGCTCGACCGGCGTAATCGTGTTTTTAATCAGATCATCGACCAGCTGTTCCAGCTTGGCCCGGCTCAGTTTCAAAGTCAAATGTAGCGGCTGGCCGCCCTTGCCTTGAGTAATGTAGGGCTGATTAATTTCCGTTTCCGGCACCGAGGAGAGCTCGATTTTCGCTTTTTCGGCCGCGTCGCGCACCCGTTGCAGAGCTTGTTTATCCAGGCGTAAATCAACCCCGTTTTCTTTTTTAAATTCGTCGGCAATCCATTCGACAAGGCGCTGATCAAAATCATCGCCGCCCAAGTGGGTATCGCCGTTAGTCGCCTTGACTTCAAAAACGCCGTCGCCGATTTCCAAAACCGAGATATCAAAAGTACCGCCGCCCAAATCGTAAACAGCGATGGTTTCCCCTGATTTTTTCTCCAAACCGTAAGCTAACGAAGCCGCGGTCGGCTCATTAATGATCCGCTCCACCTTCAGGCCGGCAATCTCGCCCGCCTGTTTGGTCGCCTGACGCTGGGAATCATCAAAATAGGCCGGCACGGTAATGACCGCCCGGTCGACTTTTTCACCCAGGAAAGCTTCGGCGTCGGCCTTACATTTGGCCAAAATCTTGGCGGAAATTTCCTGCGGCGTGTAATCCTTACCACCCAGGCTGACCACCGCCATGCCGTCTTTACCGGCTTTAACGGTGTAGGGCACCATCTTCTGGGTTTTCTTGACTTCCGGATCGGTGAAACGGCGGCCCATTAACCGTTTAATGGAATAAACGGTATTTTCGGCGTTAAGAATCAATTGCCTTTTGGCAACTTCGCCGACTAAATTCTTGGCCGGTTCCACCACCGAAGGAATGGTATTCTTGCCCTCCGCCGAGGGAATCACCTTTGGCCTTCCGGCCTCCATCACGGCGACACAGGAGTTGGTCGTCCCTAAATCAATGCCGATGATTTTGCTCATAGTTTGTTCACCTCGCCCTTGGGCGGGTTTCCGACCTTAACTTTGGCCGGCCTTAAAATCATGTCGTCTAATTGATAACCCTTAGCCGTCACCTCGATCACTTTATTTTTCGGCCCTTCAACCATCTCGGTGGCTTCCATCACGGCCGGGTCGAAAGGCTGCCCCAAAACCTTAATTTCCTTGACCCCTTCACTTTCCAATATTTGGTTAAATTTTGCAACCCCTAAATTCAGACCCTGATCGTTAACATGCTTTTGACAGCGCTCCAAATCGTCCAAAACCCCCAATAATTTCCCCAGCAGGCGGCCGTTGGCAAACTTCACGAAATTGGCTTTTTCCCTTGCCGTTCTTTTGACCAAATTCTCGTAATCCGCCAGCGTCCTCTTCCACTTATTTTCCGCCTCCAAAACTTGGTCCTTCTGGGCTTTTTTCATTTTAAATCGTTTTGGCCAATTCCTCAACTAAGCCCGCAAAATATCTAACCAGCGGCACCACGGTTGGATAGTTGAGCCGGCAGGGTCCGATAATGCCCAGCGAGCCGCTTTTCTGCGGCCCGGCGTCGAAACGGGCAAAAACCATGCCGCACGGCTCCAGCAGTTCGTAGCCCAATTCGTCGCCAAATAAAAAATGAATCGGCTCTTCACCAAAAGACTTTTGAAACAACCCCATTAAAGGCTTGACTTCATCCAACATTTCCAAGATGGTGCGCGTCACGTCAATATCGTAAAATTCCGGTATCGCCAAGATGTTGGCGTAACCAGCTGAATAGATATTGCCGTCGTCGGTGGCCGCCACCGCCAGTGTTTTCGTCCTGGCCGCCAGACCTTTGGTCGCTTCGTGCATCAATTTGTCAAAATTAAAGCGGGCATCCCAAACTTTTTCTCTGGCCGCCACTTCGTCAGCCACCGAGAGTTTTTTCTCTTCCATCAGCCGATCAATATAAAAGCGGAAAGATTGTTTGGTCGGTATTCTGCCGGCGGAAGCGTGAGGCTGTTTTAAATAACCGGCCTTGGTCAATTTAACCATTTCGTTGCGGACCGTGGCCGGCGAAACGCCCAGCTCGTGTTTTCTTTCCAAATTCTCCGAGCCAACCGGCGCCGCGATCTCCATGTATTCTTCGATGATCGCCTGCAGAATTTTAGTTTGCCGATCGCTCAACTCGTCCATGCTTAGCAGAATGGTAACATGACTGCTAAGGCTTGTCAAGAGGCGTTTTGCGCTATGGTAAAATAGGCTTATGCCGCAGCCGGTTTTCCGTAAAATTATGATTTTAGGTGTGTTAAGCCTCTCACTTTTTTCCCTGCTGGCCGTCATCAAACAAGCCCAAAACTATCTTACCGGCGCTCTAGGCCAAGAGGCCAACATTATTGTTAACATCGGCACCGACCAAGGCCCCATTGCTCCCATTTGGCAAGCGTTGAGTCAGGGCGGTGAAGAAAAAGAACCTTTTAACGACATCGTCCCCCAAATGGCCGCTCTGACCCCACAATATATCCGCATCGATCATCTTTATGATTTTTACGACGTGGTCAAAAAAGAGAATGGCCAATTGGTTTTTAACTGGACGCCATTGGATAAAATTGTCAAACAAATTTTGGCCACCGGCGCCAAACCATTTCTCAGCCTGTCCTATATGCCCGCGGCGATTGCCGTTGGCGGCGATATTGTCGCCCCCCCTGCCGACTGGAACGATTGGGCCCTGGTGGTCCAGGCGACGATTGAGCGGTATAGCGGCCGGGCTGGCCTTAATCTGACCGACGTGGCTTACGAAGTTTGGAACGAACCCGATCTTTTCGGCAATTGGCGGATCGGTGGCGCCAAAGACTACCGCCTACTTTACCGCTATGCGGTCCTGGGGGCCAACCGGGCTAGCGGCGTTAACCGTTTCAAAATCGGCGGGCCGGCCATCACCGCTCCCTACCATAATTGGGTGGACGGCTTTTTGGACTATGCGGCCCAAAACAAACTACGGCTGGATTTTTATTCCTGGCATCGCTATGCCGCCGACCCAGAAAAATTCTTAGATGACGTCAACCTAGTTGACGCCTGGCTTTTCCAAAATGCCGGCGGTACGGTGGCCAAATACCTGACCGAATGGGGCTCTTTCTCGGAAAATGCGCCGGTCCACGATACCACCCATGACGCTGCTCACCTGGCGGCCACCATCAGACAACTCATTCAGCGGGTAGAATTGGCTTTTACTTTTGAAATTAAAGACGGCCCGGACCCCGAAGGCCAAAAATACTGGGGCCGCTGGGGCCTGTTGACTCACGAAATGGGCGGTAAGGCCGAGAAAAAGCCCAAATATTTTGCCCTGAAGCTTTTGAATAAAATGACCGGCGAACGGGTGGGCCTGCAAGGGGAAGGCACCTGGGTAACCGGTTTTGCCGCCAGGCAAGACAATAAAATCAAAATCATCTTGATCAACTTTGACCAAAGCGGCCGGCATTTTGAAAATGTTCCCCTATCAATCGTTAACCTGGAAAATGGCGCCTATTTATACGAAGAAACTTTTTTAACCGGAACCGGCAGAAAATCAACGGAAACAATTATGTACGGAGTTTTGGAAAAACAAATTCCCTTAGCGGCCAACAACATCGTCGTGGTTGAATTTACCAAAATCTAAGCGGCAGTTGTTTGATCTTGCCTATCACCCTAGCTAACAGCGACAGTTCTTTAATTCTCAAAATCCAAGCCATTCCCAGATAAACCAGCAGGCCAATCAGCCCGACAATAAAAGTCAAATAAAACAAATTCGGCGTATAACGGGTATCCAAGACAAAATGATCCAGGGTGGTGGGTAGCGCCAAACCGAAATTACCCAAAAAGCTCAGTCTTTTATCCCAAACGGACTGGTCCAGAATCTTCAACAAAAAGTACATGGCGCCGCCGGAGACAAAAGAAGCCACAAAGATTTTAAGCGCGGCGATCACCTCTTGCCGGCTAAAAATAGGCAGGCGGCGGGCCAGAAAAAGATAAAGAGCCAAAAATTGGAAAAGCGACGCCAAAGAATAACTCAAAGCCAAACTCCAAATGGGCAGATGCCAACCAATGATGAAAAGGACGCCCAAAAAAATATCCAAAATGATCGCGGTAATGGAGATTTTCACCGGTGTTTTGGTGTCGTGCAGCGCGTAAAATGTGCGCGTCAACAGATAAACCAGGGCCTGAGAAAAGATGGCCAGCGAAAAAGCCGATAAAGTCAGGCCGGTTTGCACAGTTGATTCCCAGGTAAATTTGGCGGCGCCAAAGACCAGCCGGACGACCGGAATCCGCAAAACCGCCAGGAAAACGGCGCAGGGTAGAATCAAAAACAAAATCTGATCGAAAAGACCGGTAAAAGTCTGCGTTAATTTTTTAAGATCGCCCCGGGCCGATTGATAAGACAAGCTCGGCAACGAAGCCTTAGCAATACTGATGCCGAAAAGGCCCAGCGGTAGCAGCTGTAAAGAATTGGCAAAGGTGTAATAGGTATAGGCAGCCACCGAAACCAACGACGCCAAAAAAAGCTCGGCGCTTTTCCCCACCTGCAAAAAGGAGAGCTCCACAATTCTTGGCCAAGCCAGTTTCCCGATTTCCCGGACGCCGGGATGAGACAGGTCTAATTTGAACCTAAATCGGAAACCCAAATGGGCAGCCAGCGGCAATTGGATTAAAAAATGGAAAAAGGCGCCGATGACCGCGCCAATCGCCGGTCCGTAAATGCCCAGTCGCGGCGCCAAAAAAATAGTGCCCAGAATAATGCCCAGATTATAAAAAAGCGGCGCCATGGCCGGGACGAGAAATCTTTGCATCGACTCCAAAACGCCGGTCAGAAAATAGCTGAAAACGAAAAAGGCCTGAGCGAAAAGAAGAATTCTGGTAATTTGGGCAATCTGAGCCGTCTGATCCGGGCTAAAACCCGGCGCCAAAATGCGGTAAAGCGGCTGGGCAAAAATAAAAATCAAGAGGGCGAAAGCGGCAAAAATTAAAATCACGAAATTCAGACTGACCGCCGCCACATACCACGCCTGATCTTTTTGTTTACGGGAAATAAAAGAAGTAAAAACCGGGACAAACGCCGACGATAAAGCGCCGAAAACCAAAACCTCAAAAATCGTCTCCGGCAATCTAAAGGCGGCAAAATATACCGACAGCGTGTCGGCCACAAAAAAATGCGCCAGCACCCGGTTGCGCACCAATCCCAGAACCCGGGAGAGGGCAATCATCACCATGATCACCGACGCCGCCGAAAGAATCCCGGTTTGCCGACGGGACAGAAAATTAGAACCATGACGGAGAAAATCTTTAGCCATTGATTTTTGGGCTTGGGTTTGGTATTCTGTGCATATTGTAAATGGTCGATTAGAGATTGTAAATTAGCAATTATGCCTATTACCAAATCAGCCAAAAAAGCGTTACGCCGGGACCAGCGCCGGCGGAAAATTAACCTCAAGGTTAAAACTCCCCTGAAAAAAGCCCTCAAATCGGCCCGCAAAAGTCCAACCTTAAAGTCGTTGAGCAAGGCTTTTGGTTGGTTAGATCAGGCCGTCAAGAAAAATCTAATCCACAAGAATAAAGCCGCGCGTTTAAAATCCCGCCTCGCCAAATTGCTGAAGCCAAAAAAGTAGTAGAGCCTCTTTACAAAGCCGTCCAAAATCTTCTATACTGAAATCCATGGCTGCCCCAAAGGCTGGCATTGAATTTATTCCGCAGGAAGATTGGGAAAAAACCTCTTTTGGAAGGTTCCTAAAGTGGGTGCTTACTGTTGGTCGGTGGATTGTGATTGTCACCGAGCTGGTGGTGGTTTTGGCCTTTTTATCCCGGTTTAAATTTGACCGCGATTTAACCGATCTCAACGAAAAAGTTAAGCAACAGCAAGCCATTGTCACCGCCTCCGCTCAATTCGAAACGGAATTTCGCTTGCTGCAAAAAAGATTGGCCACCATTAGCGAACTCAAGAAGAATTTCTCGGGGCCGGAGTCAGTTATCAACGAGTTGTCTGGCCTCATTCCCCCGGATGTCTTACTGGACGACATCACCGTTTCTAAAAATCAAATTAATTTAACGGCGGTGGCGTTATCGGAAAACGGATTGGCGGCTTTTTTGAATAATTTAAAGGGCTCCCCCAAATTTGAAAAGCTGACCATTACCGGCGCCAGCTCCGGGTTGAAAGAAAGAGTGGGCATTGGCTTTGAAATTAAGGGTGAGGTAAAAACCAACCAAATCTAACTATGGAAACACCACCATCAATCGGCTTGCGGCAATATAAACGCTACTTTGTCGATATCGGCCGGATTTATCGAGCCAATAAAAAGGTTCGAGTTTATACGGAAATCATTCTTTCGTTAGTTGCCATTAGCTTTTTCCTGGTTTTCGCTATTAAGCCGACGCTGGTCACCATTACCGAACTGATAACTACCATTAAAGACCAACGGCTGGTGGTAGATCAACTACAAAAGAAAATCACCGCCTTGGGCGCGGCCCAGTCGGAATACAATTTGATTAGTGGCGATCTCTATCTGGTAGACGAGGCGTTGCCTAAAGAGAGCCAAACGGCCGCCTTAGTTAAACAAATCGAAGTTGTCGCTTCGCAGTCCGGCGCTGCCCTGGGATCAGTTAAATTTGATCCGGTGGTACTAAAAGAAATCGCCACCGGCCCTAAGGAAATTTCAAAAATCGCTGACCAAACTGCCAAAGAAATCAATTTTACCCTGACGGTAGCCGGTGATTATCCAAATTTGAAGGAGTTTCTCTATCGGCTTAACAACCTAAGAAGAGTGATCACCGTGGAGACATTTTCGTTAAAAATTAAAAAGGCGGAAAGCCAAACTTTAACTCTGGGCGTTAGCGGCCAGGCTTATTATTTATCAGCCAATGAAGAACAACTTTAAACTAGGCAAAGAAGTTTTAATTTTAACGGTGATGACGCTATTAACCATCATCACTTGGTTGGCCTTTGATGTCTATCGGGTTTCTCAAAAAACCACCATTGCGGAAACCACCAGAGAACAAATGAGAGTCCTCAATCCGGGAATAAATAAAGACGTTATTACCGCGTTAAAAAATAATCTTTCCCCACAATGACCAAAATTAAACGGATACCAACTATTTTGGGGCTACTGGTCTTAATTTTCGGTTTAATCACCGGCTTATTTTTAATCCGCCAAAAAAATATTTGGCAATCCCAGGCTTCGTCGGACATCGCCCCCAAACAGGCGACCGTGACCAACATCAACGCCGGCGGTTTTACCGTTTCCTGGATAACCGATAGCCAAACTTCGGGATTCGTCAAATACGGTCTAAATAACGATCACCTTGATTCGACCGCCGTCGACGAACGGGATCAGCTTTCGGGCAAAACCGGCAAATTTTTAACCCATCACGTAACATTGAAAGGCCTTAATGCCAACACTCAGTATTTTTTTCAAATCGGTTCGGGCACCAATATTTTTACCAATAACGGCCAATCTTTCCAACAAACCACTGCCCAATCTTCGGCAACGACTCCGCCTGCTAATGATGTCGCCTACGGATCAGTTTTGGACCAAAATAAAAATCCGGCCGAGGGCGTCATTGTTTATTTTTCCATAGGAAACACCATCCCTCAATCGGCCCTGACCAAATCTTCTGGCAGTTGGGTTATTCCCCTTAATTTAGCTTATGCCAGTGATCTCTCGGGCTATAGTCCCTATGACCGTCAAGCTTCCATCGAGGAAATTTTTGTCCAGGGCGGCAGTAAGGGGACGGCCACCGCCGTTACCCTTACCAAAAACGACAGCCCGGTTTCCCCGATCACCCTAGGCCAAAGTTTTGACTTTCGCGCCGCCACCACGCCTCAGGAAAACGAGCCGCCCGCCTCTAATCCAGCGGGCGAAAGTAAATTCAGTCTGCCGGAAGCAACCGACGCCACCGATGTCGCCAGCTTAACCATTCTTAATCCCGATGAGGGCGAAAAAATCCAAAACTCTTTGCCGGAAATTTTTGGCAACGGCCCCGCCGGAGAGACCCTGACTCTTACCCTGCAATCTGCCAACCAGTATTCGGGATCGGTCAAAATTGACAGCGCGGGCAATTGGAAGTGGACGCCGCCGGGCAATTTGGAGCCGGGAGAACACATCATCAGCGTGCTTTTGGCCAACGGCAAAAAAATCAGCCATGCATTTACGGTTTTAGCGGCCGGGGAAACCGATCTGCCGGCCTTTACGGCCACACCCTCGGCCACGCTGGCACCGACCCACGCTCCTACGCCGACCGTCACCCCGCCGGTGCGGACCTCCATGCCGTCAACCCAAAGCGGCGTACCCTCTTCCGGATACTTGACCCCCACCTTTTTTGTTTCTATAATGGGATTAGTTCTGATATCTTTAGGATTATTTACCAAAGTTTTGTTGCGTAAAATATAATGCCTGACGACCTGTCCCAGACTATCCCTTCGGTACCCACAGCTGTTCCACCCGTGCTACCCGAACCGCCGGCAACGATTACTCCGCCGGTCGCCAGTGATACGTCTTTGCCGCCAACACCGCCGGCACCTCCGGACAATCCGCCGTTTGTGTCGCCAACTAATCCACCAATTGTGCCGCCGGCGCCAGCCGGTTCTAAAAAAATTAAAATCGGTTTGGCCATCGCGATTTTGTTTTTGGTGAGTGTTTCTATTCCGGCGGCAGTTTGGCTGACCAGTCAAAGACAAGAAACCAGAAAAATGGCCCAAGGATCAGTGACTAAAAGCTGTATTGGCCGAGAAGTAATTCCAAATAGTAATGATAGCTGTACGGAAAACCAAAAAAACTTCTACGGAATTTTAGTAACCCATACTTTTGAAAGCGAAGCCGCCTGCCGGGCTTGTGAGAGTAATCAAGCTGAACCCACCTGTCAAGGCGCTTATCTGGTGGGCCAGTTAACTGTTTGTGGCAATGGCGCCACCTGTACTCAGGTCGGCCAATGCACTACCGATCGGAGTGACGGGGCTCACTGTGTTTGCGATTTTAGCCAAAATATTCCCCCTTGCTCGGTCGTTCAGCTCGATTGTTCTAATGATCCCTATCCCCCCGGTGGAGGAATTTCTGGAACCATTGCCTGGAATTGTGCTGGTCCATGTGGCTCTCCGACCAACACGCCTGTTCCCACCCCCACCGCCACCCCGCCAGTTCAAAACACGCCCACCCCTACCTCCACCCTCAACCCCAGCGGCACCCCTCGGCCAACGGCCACCCCAACTCAACCGACCAGCCACACTATTTCTTGCTTAACCTGCAAGGCCTATGACACCAATTGGAATCAGATCACGCCGAATAGTATCCAATTAGGCCAAACCGTTTATTTTGCCACCTTAGGTTCAACCAATTATCCCGGAGGAATCACTCAAGCCCGCTTCAGAATTAACAGCGGGAATTGGCAAGTAACCACCAACAAACACGACAACCTTTTTTACATTCAATACACGGTCGCCTCAGCCGGCAGCTATACGATCGAGTCGATGGTTTTTAATCCGACTGCCAACGATTGGTACTAAAATAAAAAAGATGGCAAAAATTAAGCAAAATTTATCATTAATTCTCATTACCTTTGCCACCGTCATTTTGGCGGTCATTGCTGTCGTCACCGCCGTCAAGCTGAAGCAGGTCGGCACCGAGCCGGTCGCTCCTACCGCTCCGCAACCGGTGCCGGCTAGGGAGCCGGCTTCCAGTTGCAAGCTCACCTTTACCATTGGTGGGCCCAGCGTTACCCCGACCACGACTCCAGCGGTCAGCCCCACACCGACCACTACCCCGAGACTTTCTCCCACCCCGACCACCACACCGAGAATAACTTCAACTCCCGGTCCAACTTCAACTCCGATCCCCGGCCCAACCGAAACGCCGGCGCCCGGCCCGACTAACACCCCGGCGCCCGGACCAACCGCCACACCCACCCCGGTGCAATTGCCTAAGGCCGGTATTTCTCTACCTACCTTCGGTGCTATCATCGGCGGTGCGGTCCTGCTCATCACCTCGCTTTTCCTCATCATCTAAAAGAAACCCTCTTGTGCTAGAATAAGCCGTGAAGATCGCAATTATCGGCGCGGGCATAACCGGCTTGGTGGCCGGCTGGCGGCTTGCCCAAAAAGGCGTTCAGGTTTCTCTTTTTGAAAAAGAAAAAGCGCCCGGCGGACTAGCCCACGGCTTTAAGGAAAAAGCCTGGAATTGGTATTTGGATGATTTTTTTCATCATCTTTTTATCTCCGATATTTCTGCCCAAAAATTAATCAGGGAACTGGGACTGAGTAAGCAACTTTTTTTTGACCGGCCAAAGACGGCGATCTTTAAAAACGGACAAA
>CAZTHI010000016.1:0-16988 GCA_964613135.1 uncultured Gammaproteobacteria bacterium | reverse complement strand
GGTGCGCCGACTGGCGGACGGCAGTTTTTTTACTCAAAATAAAGCTATGCCAGAAACACACAAGAAAAAAGCGGCCATGATCATGACGGTCACCAAAGACCGGCAGGTACCGTTGGAAAAAATCCGCAACATCGGTATCATCGCTCATATTGACGCCGGCAAAACGACCACGACCGAGCGGATTCTTTATGAAACCGGTAAAACCTACAAAATCGGTTCGGTGGACGACGGCACCACCGTCACCGATTGGATGGCCCAGGAGCGGGAGCGAGGCATCACCATTGTTTCCGCGGCCATCACCACTTTCTGGGATTTTAAGAAAACCGGCGCGCCTGCCTCGACGCAAGGCGGGGTTGAGCCCGGCCATTACCGGATCAATATTATCGACACCCCCGGCCACATTGATTTTACGGCGGAAGTGGAAAGATCTTTGCGCGTTTTGGACGGCGCGGTCATGGTTTTTGACGGCCGGACCGGCGTCGAAAGCCAATCGGAAACGGTTTGGCGCCAAGCCGACCGCTATCACGTGCCCCGAATTTGCATTCTCAATAAACTGAATCTCATCGGCGCCGATTTTGAAGGCAGTGTGGCTTCAATTCAGGAGCGTTTGGGCGCCAACGCCGCCCCGATTCAAATTCCGATTGGTATCGAACATTCACTGCGGGGCGTGGTGGACTTAATCGTGATGAAAGCCTTTACTTATGAAGGGGTGGAGACGAATGTCCTTAAGGAAGAGCCGATTCCGGCCGACCTTTTGGAGATGGCCAAGAGATACCGCAGTCAATTAATTGAGGGAGTCTCCGAATTTGACGACGCCGCCTTAAATAAGTATTTGGAAGGTCAGGAGCCGACCGAGGAAGAACTTAGGCGGGCCATCAGAAACGGCGTGGTGACCGGTAAATTTTTCCCGATTTTAGGCGGCGATAATCGCACCGCCACGGTTCAACTGTTGTTGGACGCGGTCGTGGATTTTCTACCTACGCCTCTGGATTTACCTTCGGTCGATGGTGAAAATCCCGATACCGGTGAGAAGATTTCCCGCAAAAGAGTCAGTGAAGAGGCTTTTTGCGCTCTGGCTTTCAAGGTAGTGACCGATCCGCACGTTGGTCGTCTGGTTTATATCAGAATTTATTCCGGCCAAATTAAATCCGGCCAGGAAATTTACAATGTTACCGACCGTAAAGTGGAGCGGGTCGGCCGTTTGGTTTTGCTGCACGCCGAACAGCGGGAGCTGATCGAAAATGCTTTTGCCGGTGAAATTATCGCCGCGGTTGGTTTTAAAGAGACCACCACCGGTGACACCCTATGCGATAAAAATAATCCCATTCTCCTGGAGGCGATTACTTTTCCCGAGCCGGTGATTTCCCTAGCCATTGAGCCTAAAACCAAAGCTGATCAAGAAAAATTGGGAATGGCTCTCCATCGGCTGTCCGACGAGGATCCGACCTTTAGAATTAAGTCTGATCCGGAAACCGGCCAAACGATTATTTCCGGCATGGGCGAGTTGCATTTGGAAATCATTGTGGATCGGATGCGCCGGGAATTTAATGTCGAAGCTTCCTCGGGCCGGCCGCAAGTGGCCTATCGGGAAACCATTAAAGGGGTTGGCGAAGGCGAAGGTAAGTATATCCGCCAATCCGGCGGCCGCGGCCAATACGGCCATTGTCTGCTGCGGGTGGAGCCCAAAAACCGGGGCGAGGGTTTTAAATTCTTAAATGAAGTTAAGGGCGGCGCCATTCCGGCCGAGTTTATTCCCCCGATCGAAAAAGGCGTTATTGAGGCGATGGAAAAAGGCGTTTTGGCCGGTTATCCTTTAACCGATATGACGGTGACGGTTTTCGACGGCAGCTATCACGACGTTGATTCTTCGGAAATCGCCTTCAAGATTGCCGGCTCCATGGCTTTGCAGGCGGCGGTCAAACGGGCCAGCCTGATACTGCTGGAGCCGATTATGAAATTGGAAGTGACGACGCCCGAAGAATTCATGGGCGAGGTCATCGGCGATTTGTCTTCCCGCCGCGCTCAGATTTTGGACAGCCAAACCAAGGGTAATTTGCGCATTATCAAAGCGATGGTGCCCTTGGCGGAAGTGCCGGGTTATGCCACTACCTTGCGGGGCTTAACTCAGGGTCGGGCCACGCCCTATATGGAGCCGTCCCATTACGAAGAGGTACCGCAAAATATTATCGAGAAAATTGTGCAATCCAAAACGAAAATTGCCAGTTGACACTTTTTCTTTTTTAGGGTAAAATCTTAAAGCATGGCAGACAAAGCTGTTTATAAAAGAACCAAACCGCATTTAAATATTGGTACCATTGGTCATGTTGACCATGGTAAAACCACTTTAACTTCGGCGATCACTAAGGTTTTGGCTGAGGAAAAGTCCGGCGCCACCGAGTACGTTCCGTTTGATCGGATTGACAGCGCTCCTGAAGAAAAAGAACGCGGTGTCACTATTAATATTACCCACATTGAATACGAAACCGCCACTCGCCATTACGCCCACATTGATTGTCCGGGGCATAAGGATTACATCAAAAACATGATTACCGGTGCCGCTCAGATGGACGGCGCCATTTTAGTGGTGGCGGCCGATGACGGCCCGATGCCTCAAACCCGGGAACACATTCTTTTGGCTCGTCAGGTAAACGTGCCGGCGGTGGTCGTTTTCTTAAATAAAGTTGATTTAGTCCCCGACAAAGAACTTTTGGATTTGGTCGAAACCGAAATCCGCGAGCTTCTGACCAAATATAAATTCCCCGGTGATAAAACGCCGATTATCCGCGGTTCGGCCTTAAAAGCGATCGAAGGCGATCCTGAGGCCAAAAAATCGATTATTGAGTTGATGAAAGCGGTCGATGAGTTTATTCCTGTCCCCGAAAGACCATTGGATAAGCCATTTTTGATGCCGGTGGAAGATGTTTTCTCCATTAAGGGCCGCGGTACCGTGATTACTGGCCGGGTGGAAAGAGGGATTGTCAAAATCAATGACGAAGTGGAAATTGTCGGCTTAAAAGAAACTAAGAAAACGGTGGTTACCGGCGTCGAAATGTTTAGAAAGACCTTGGATGAAGGTCAAGCCGGCGACAATATCGGCATTCTTTTGCGGGGCATTGAAAAAGAAGACGTGGAGCGGGGCCAAGTCGTGGCCAAACCGGGAACAGTGACTCCCCACACCGAATTTGAAGCCGAAGTCTACATTTTAACCAAAGAAGAAGGCGGTCGACACACCCCGTTCTTCACTGGCTATCGCCCGCAATTTTATATCCGCACCACTGATGTGACCGGTGAAGTAACCCTACCTAAGGGTGTGGAGATGGTGATGCCGGGCGACAGCGCCAAAATGACCGTCAAATTGATTCAGCCGATCGCCATGGAAGAAGGCATCCGGTTCGCGATCCGCGAAGGCGGTCATACGGTCGGGGCAGGAGTTATCTCCAAGGTAATCGCTTAACATGCCTAAAGGCAGAATTAGAGTACGTTTAAAATCTTACGATCATCGCGTGATCGATGAAAGCTGCGAAAAAATTCTCCAAGCCGCCCTGGCTTCAGGAGCGAAAGTGATTGGCCCTATTCCCTTACCCACCCAAAGAACCATGTTTGCGGTTTTAACCAGCCCTCATACCGATAAAAATGCCCAGGAACATTTTCAAATGCTGACCCACAAGCGCTTAATTGACATTCTTGAGCCGACCAACAAAACCGTCGATTCTTTGTCCCATCTTGATCTTCCCGCCGGTGTCGATATTGAAATCAAGATGTAATTATGGCCCAACCGCTGCCTATTACCACTGAACCAGTTATCCCGCCCTCAATTCTTCCGGTCAGAAAATTTAACCCGGTTTTTCTTCTTGCCGTCTTAGTTTTGTTGTTGGTGTTCGGCGTCAGCGGTTTTTTATTAGGCAATTCGACGGGTAACTCTCAAAACTCGGCCCAGCCAACCGTTGCCCTTTTGCCTACCCAAATCCCGACCCCTACCTTTGACGAAACCACCAATTGGAAAACATATGCCGACACCGCCATGAGAATTGAGTTTAAATATCCTTCACAATTCAAAATTAAAATGGAAACATCAAACGGAGACGAGGTTTTCATTCGTTTATTGAAGTTGACTAGGCAAGTTGGAAAGGAAGATAAAACAATCTCTGCTCTAAATTATTATAATAATCCGGAGAATCTTACCCTGGAAAAATTTGAAAACAAACTAATGCTTGAAGATCAAAGTGGCGAGCATCTTAAAGTTTATCTCCCGGAAGATAAAAAAATAACACTTTCCAGCGGAGAATCTGCCTATTTTCGTAAAGATGG
This sequence comes from uncultured Gammaproteobacteria bacterium, assembly GCA_964613135.1. Taxonomy (GTDB): domain Bacteria; phylum Patescibacteriota; class Microgenomatia; order PFEM01; family CAZTHI01; genus CAZTHI01. The sequence goes on along the minus strand of CAZTHI010000016.1, from coordinate 12,680 downwards.
GTTTTGGGAACCCCTAACGTGCGATCTTTATATTTTTCCAAGAAATCAGAAAATCTATATATGGGCAAGGTATTTACAACAAACTGATCATGGTACAGAATTTTATCAAGAAGACTACTTTGACCAAATTCTCTCCACCTTCAAATTTACCTCCCCCTAGCCTGGTTGTATTTTATCGCTGGAGATGAAATAATCAATTGATGGATCCGCAAAAGATTCAACCAGCTCTCGCCCCCGCCCCTTCCCAAAAACCTAAAATATTTTTGATTTTAGTTGTTCTCGCTACTGTTATTTTTTTGATCATTGGATACTTTGGATTTAAAAGCCTAAAGACAGATATCACTTGTGGCGGTTTTATGGGTACGTTATGCCCGCGGGGGTACTTTTGTTGGAAACCATCCAAAATTGCGGATGAGGTGGGCCAATGCGTGAGAAACATTTTGGTAAGTAATCCGGCACCATTAGGAGAGACACCGTCAACTCCTCAAACGGTTTCCACAGTTACCCCGACTCCGGCGGAAATTGTCTACCAGAATGATCAGCTCCACTTTCAACTTAATTATCCGGAAAGCTTTCAAACCGTTAAAGGCTTGGGTCAATCTTTCTTGGGAGAAAAACCAGTAGTCGAGCTTGGAAGTTCGGAAGCAATAATTTCTTTTTCCGTCAAGCCAAATATAACAAAAACCAAGTGTGAAGATCTTTATAACGACAGATCATTAATTGATAGTGATATTGGTGGAGAGCTTTTTCGGACTTTTTCGAATTTTTCAACCATTAACGGGATAACTTACGAAAATATGATCTTTCGTCATCTGAAAAATACGATTTGTTATGAAATTGTTACCTCGATTGCGCAAACCGATGCTGAGAAGAGAAAAGATTTTTATACTCAATTTAACCAAATAGAGGCTTCTTTTAAATTTACTTATCCGGAAGAAAATCCTGAAAATTGGAGCCTCTATTCCGATAAAAATGGGCAATATTCAATTCGCTACCCTTCCGGATATACGTTAAACGAAAATAAAGCTGTTTCGGTTGATGGGGTGGCGGTTGATATGCCTGGGGTAATTCAAATAGTCTCTCCGGCAGTAAATTAGAAGATCTTATACCCCAGATCGACTCTTGTATTGGTAAATCAGCAGGAAACGCCTATAGGATAGGGAAAATTGAAGGGGTGATGTATTGGAATACTCCTTGCGGGCCTTGGGGACAAACCGCAATCTTCTCTCTTAAAAACAACTTGGTTTATATTATGACTGTTGAGACAGCCGGAGTTTATGAAGACGTTGAATCGGCCGTAAATAAATTACTTTTGACCATGGAATTTATTCCTGAAACAAAGGCAATACCAACGGCCACTCCAACTTCGGTAAATCCAGAGGGGAGATTTTGCGGGGGGTTTGCCGGAATAGTTTGTCCGGCTGGCTACCGTTGCCAAATGGAAGGAAGCTACCCGGATGCCAGCGGCCAATGTGTTAAGGAATAGGCACCCCCGGTTTGCAATTAAGGGAGTTTTTAGTTATAATTGGCCCCAATAGCGAATCTCGGAGATTCGATATATCAGTTTTAAAAACTGTTATGGAGGTGAGGCTCTTTTGACATAACTCAGCTTGACATGGCTCACTTTGAAAAAAGAGTGCCTCCAGCACTTTTTTTGTACCCAAAAGATGGAAAACACAATGGCCGGTACCAAATTAATATCAACCCAGGAATTTACCGCTGACAGTAAAAGGATTGTCGTGACTCAGGTTAAAGCCGGGGCAAAAAGTATTTTGGTTCCGGGCGATTTAGTTAAAGTGACCGGTATTTCCAAGGGCAAAGGCTTTGCCGGCGTGGTCAAAAGATGGGGCTTTAAGGGCGGACCCAAAACCCACGGTCAATCGGATCGCCAGCGCTCACCAGGATCAATCGGTCAGGCCACCACTCCCGGCCGTGTTTATAAGGGTAAAAGAATGGCCGGTCGTATGGGTGGCGATAAGGTGACTATCTCCGGATTGACGGTGATGGCGGTGGACGAAAAAACCCATCTTCTACTGGTTAAAGGATTAGTGCCCGGAGCCAAAGGCTCCGGTTTGGTTTTACGCAAGGTCGGTCAAGCCCCTAAATTCGTCCCCTTAATGAAGATTGGTGAAAAAGAAATTCAAGAAACCGCCGAGGAAAAAGAAGAAAGATTAAGAGTCGAGCAAGCGGGCGAACAAAAGTTAAAGCAGGAGGAAAAGGAGGCCAAAAGTGCCACAAGTTAATGTTTATGCCATTACCGGCCTGGCCGCCGGCAAGATAACCTTGCCCGAGACTATTTTTGCCGCTAAAGTCCGGCCGACCCTGATGGCTCAGGCAACGCGCGTCTATTTAAGCAATCAGCGTCATGCCCAGCCTCAGGCGCGTACCCGGGGAGACGTTTCCGGATCAGGCAAGAAAATTTGGGCCCAAAAAGGCACCGGCCGAGCCAGGCACGGTGATCAGTACGCGCCGATTTTTGTCGGCGGCGGTGTCGCTCACGGACCGGCCGGCAACGAAAATCATCAATTAAAAATGTCGGTCCAAATGCGCCGCCAGGCTTTAGCCAGCGCTCTCACCGGCAAGCTCAAAGACGGCGAACTGGTTGTTGTTAGCGGTTTGGCCAAGATTGAGCCGAAAACCGGGAAACTGGTCAAAATAATCGGTCAATTAAAAATTAATTTGCCGGCTAAAACCACGATCGTCGTGTCTAAGGCCTTGCCTAATTTGTCCCGGGCCGCCGGCAATATCGAAGGTTTAAGATTACTGCCGGTTAATAGCCTCAACACCTATGAAATTTTAAATGGCGGCAAAATAATTTTTATGAAAGAAGCCGTGGAGGGGCTCAAAAGCCTGTGAAAGCGCGCGATATTTTAAAAAGACCTATTATTACCGAAAAATCAAGCCTGGCGACGGCTAGGGGAGAATATGTTTTCCAGGTTGACGTCCGGGCCGGCAAAAGACAAATTGCCCAGGCCGTCAAAGAAACTTTTGGGGTTAAAGTGAAGAGCGTCAGAACCCTAAAACATCGGGGGAAAGTTAAAAGAGCGTTACGGACCAGAACTTTAGCCCAACAGCCTGATGAAAAAAGAGCGATCGTTAAATTAGTCGAGGGCGAAAAAATCGCCGTTTTTGAAACCGGAGAGTAACTATGGCTAGCTTGAAAAGAATTCTTAAGAAAAAATCAGGCCGAAACGCCACCGGTAAAGTCACCGTTCGCCATCAGGGCGGGGGCGAAAAAAGATTCTGGCGGGAAATTGATTTTAAACGCAGCAAGCGCCAGGTAACGGCGAAGGTGGAAGCCATAGAATATGACCCCAACCGGGGGGCGGACATCGCCTTGCTGGTCTATCAAGACGGTGAAAAGCGCTATGTTCTGGCGCCTGAAGGCCTAAAGATTGGTGATCAACTCGAGGCGGGGCCACAAGCGCCCTTAAAGTTGGGCAACGCCTTGCCCTTGGCCAATGTCCCGGTGGGCACGATTATTCATAACTTAGAGATAAAAATCGGCAAGGGTGGCGAGATGGTACGCGGCGCCGGTACCGGCGCGGTTTTAATGGGCAAGGAAGGTCGCTTTGCTATGGTAAAATTACCTTCTGGAGAACAAAGAAAAATCGAATTGGCCTGTTATGCCACCGTCGGCCAAGTTGGCCGGGCCGAAATTAAAGCTCGGATTTGGGGCAAGGCCGGACGGAAAAGACACATGGGTGTTAGACCAACCGTGCGAGGCGTTGCCCAGGATCCCCACAGCCATCCTCACGGAGGTGGTGAAGGCCGGTCGGGTATCGGTATGCCCTCGCCGAAGTCGCCTTGGGGCAAACCAGCGCGCGGCCAAAAGACAAGGAGGAGTCGCAAATACAGCGATAAATACATCATATGAGATCATCTAAAAAAGGACCATACATCGACGTCAAATTAATGAAAAAGGTGATGATGCAAAAGCAGCTTGGTCAAAAGTTGCCCATCAAAACTTGGGCCAGAAGCAGCCAAATTCCACCGGAATTTGTGGGCCACACTTTTCAGGTTCATAACGGCCGCGCTTGGCCGGATGTTTTTGTTTCCGAAGCCATGGTGGGCCACCGCTTGGGAGAATTTTCGCCCACCAGGACCTTCCACGGCCACGGCAAGATGATTAAAAGAATTGTGAGTAAAACTTAAAAAATTATATGGAAATTGTTGCCAAATCAACTTTTGTTAAAGGTTCGCCCCGCAAAGTGCGCTTGGTGGCGGATCAAATCAAGGGTTTGGATGTCGCTCGGGCGGAGGCCATTTTGACCAACCTCCGGAAAGCGCCCTGCCAACCCCTGTTGCTGGTTTTAAAACAGGCGATCGGTAATGCCATCAATAATTTTAAATTGAAAAAGGAAAATTTGAAAATTAAAACAGTAGATATTGGCGAGGGTCCCCGTCTAAAAAGAGTACGTTTTGTCTCGCGCGGCCGGATTCACCAAATTAAAAAAAGGTTAAACCATATTAATTTAGTTTTGGAGGACATCTCAAATGGGAAAAAAGGTTAATCCAACCAGCTTCCGTTTGCCGTTGAATTTAGATTGGCAGTCTTATTGGTTTTCGGGTAAAAAAGCGAAGTATCGCCAAAATCTCTTGGAGGATTTTAAAATCCGGCGCTTTCTGAACCGCAATTTGGGGATGGCCGGTTTGGCGAGAACCCAGATCGATCGTTTAATCAATAAAGTTAAGGTTACTTTGTTTGTCAGCCGGCCGGGCGTCGTGATCGGCCGCGGCGGTTCTGGTCTGGATTTGCTTAAAAAGCAATTGGCCAAAATGGTCTATATTGACGAGCCTAATAAAAATTTGGAGTTGGACGTGGCGGAAGTTAAAGATCCTGAGTTGTCGGCGCAATTGGCCGTGCAGCGGATCGTGGAGCAACTGGAGAAAAGAATGCCCTACCGCCGGGTGATCATTAAAACCCTGGAGCGCATCACTGGCTCCGGCGCCAAGGGTGTTAGGGTGCTGATTACCGGCAGAATTAACGGTGCCGATATCGCCCGGAGGGAAAGATTCCAACAGGGAAAGTTGCCCCTGGGAACGCTGCGGGCGGACATCGATTATGCCCAGATGCCGGCTTTTACCAAGTCCGGCTATATCGGCGTTAAGGTCTGGATCTATAAAGGAGAAAATGTTACAGCCTAAGAAATCTAAACACGCAAAACAATTCCGGGGCAAAATGAAGGGCACTTCCAGCCGGGGAGCGACATTATCTTTTGGCGATTACGGCTTAAAAAGCCTTGGTCGGGGTTGGGTGACGGCGACGCAGCTGGAAGCGGCCCGTAAAATTATGGCCCACTACACGAAAAGAATCGGGAAAATCTGGATTAGAGTTTTTCCCGATAAATCGGTCACCGCCAAAGGCACGGTGGGTATGGGTTCGGGTAAGGGAGAAATTGACCGCTACGTCGTGGTAATCACCCCCGGACGCATTATTTTTGAGCTGGCCGGCGTGGAACGGGCGATCGCGGCTCGAGCGATGGAAATCGCCGCCGGGAAACTGCCGCTTAAAACGAAGTTCGTGAGCCGTAATTAACCATGAAAAAAAATCAATTAAAAGAATTACAAACCAAGACCGCCGCCGAACTGAACTCTTTGCTGGCGAAAGGTGAAATTGAACTGGCAAAATTGAAAATGGACTTGCGGGCCGGCAAGGTGAAAGATGTCCGGTCGCTCAATAAAAAAAGACATGATTTGGCGAGAATGAAAACGATATTAAAAAACCAACAATTAACCAAAGGAAAATAATGAAAGCCATCAAGGGAACCGTGATCGGACTAAAAATGCTTAAAACCGCTACGGTTTTGGTGGAAAGATTTCATGTTGATCCGGCTTTTGGCAAAAGAGTTCAGACCAGGAAAAAATATCATGCCGGCAATGATTTAGGCGCCAAAGTTGGCCAGGCTATTGAAATGACCGGCTGCCGACCTTTAAGTAAGACTAAAAAATGGCAAATTACGAAAATAGTCACTAAAAAAGCATGATTCAATTAAGAACGATTTTAATGCCAGCCGATAATGCTGGTGCCAAAAGATTAAGAGTTATCCATATTTTTGGGGCCGACCGCCGGCGTTTCGCCCACATTGGTGATATTGTTAACGCCATTGTTGATCAGGCTGATCCCCAGGGTGTGGTTAAGGATTCGGAAATGGTGCGAGTTTTGATTGTCAGAACCAGAAAGGAACTACGGCGGAGCGATGGTTCTTATATTCGTTTTGACGACAATGCCGGCGTGGTGGTTGATAAAACCGGCAATCCTTTGGGCACACGTATTTTCGGGCCGGTGGCTCGGGAAATAAAAGAAGCCGGTTATGCTAAAATTAGCTCGCTTGCCACGGAGGTTATCTAATATGAAACTTAAAAAAGGCGATACCGTTTTGGTCCTGATCGGCAAGGATAAGGGCAAAAAGGGGAAAATAGAAAAAATTTTTCTCAAAATAAATAAAGTTTTGATCCCGGGCATTAATGTTTTTAAAAAGCATGCTAAAGCGCGGGGTAAAGATAAGGCCGGTGGTATCATCGACAAGATCCTGCCGTTACCCGCCGCCAATGTCGCCTTGATTTGTCCCAAGTGCGGGAAACCAACCCGAATTGGCTATCAGATTGACAAGGCAGGCGCCAAATTGAGAATTTGCCGCAAATGTAAGGGCTTAGTATGAAAAAAGAAAATATTTTGGCGGCGCCTAAGGTTGAGAAGGTCGTCATCAGCATGAAATTAGGTGAGGACCGGCACGACAAAGTGCTTTTGGCCGCGTTGATTAGCGACTTGGCAGCGATTAGCGGCCAGCAGCCGAAGATTTGCCGGGCCAAAAAAGCGATTGCCAGCTTCAAAATCCAGGCCGGCGAGCAAATCGGCCTGATGGTGACATTGAGAGGTCAAAGAATGGTGGCTTTTTTGAAAAAGTTATTTAAAATTGTTTTACCGAGAGTGCGAGATTTCCAAGGCGTTAAGCTGGCCGGATTTGACGGCCGGGGAAACTATAGTTTGGGGATAAACGAGTACGCGGTTTTCCCGGAAATTAATTCCGAGAAGATTAAAAAAGTCCACGGTTTGGAAGTGACCCTAGTGACTACCGCCGGGGATAATGAAAAAGGCAAAAAATTATTAGTAGCGTTAGGGATGCCTTTTCAAAAATAACATGGCGCAAGTTTGTAAACTTGTCAGACAAGGCTTAAAGCCAAAATATAAAACTCGATTTAGAAATCGCTGTAATCTTTGCGGCCGGCCGCGGGCCTATATTGGTTTATTTGGCTTATGCCGGTTGTGTTTTCGTAGTTTAGCCCAAAAAGGAGAGTTACCCGGCGTAACTAAAACATCATGGTAATGACCGATCCCCTGGCCGATATGTTGGCGACGATTAAAAACGGCTATTTGGCCCATAAAAAACAGCTGGTGGTGCCTTATTCGAAAATTAAGGAAAAACTGGCGCAGATTTTAGTTAAAGAAGGCTTTTTGGAAAAACTCAAAGTTCAAAAATCAAATTTTAAAATTTTGGAACTAATCTTAAAATATGAGGGCAAAAAGCCGGCGGTTAACGAAGTGGTTAGGATTTCTAAGCCGGGGCTGCGTGTCTATGCCGGCGTTACCAAAATTCCCCGGGTTAGATATGGCCCGGGCGTGACGGTGGTCTCAACCTCGGCCGGGCTACTGACCGGCAGCGAGGCGCAAAAGAAAAATTTAGGCGGGGAGGTTATTTGCCAAATATGGTAAAGATAATCAAAACAAGAACATCACGAATTGGCCGTAAACCGATCGTTATTATCGCTGGCGTCACCGTTAAAATTGACGGCAATCGGGTGACGGTGGCCGGCCCTAAGGGCGAGGTGGTTAAAGAATTCAGTCCGCAAATTACCATTAGTCTGGCCGATGGTCGTTTGACCATCGTGCCTAAAGTTTTGAATTTAAAAACTCAGGCTCTTTGGGGAACCACTCGGGCTTTATTGGCCAATATGATTGATGGGGCCGCTCATGGTTGCAACAAAACCTTAAAGCTGGTGGGGACCGGTTACCGGGTCAAAATTGAGGGTGAAAAGTTGGTGATGGCGTTGGGCTACTCCCACCCCGTTGTCTTTGCGCCGGTGGTCGGCGTCAAATTTCTTGCGCCGGATGACGTGACCATCAAAATTGACGGAGCCGACAAGGGCTTGGTCACCCAAATTGCTGCCAAGATCAAAAGCCTGCGGCCACCGGAACCCTATAAGGGTAAGGGCATCAGATACGAAAACGAAGTAATTACCAAGAAGGCCGGCAAGGCTGGCAAGGCTGGCGTCAGTGCTTACGGCGCGGGAGGGAAAGCATAATGAAGGAAAAAAGATTGAGATTGGCGGCTTTTGTCTCTAATAAATATACCTACGGTCAGGTCATTGATGATGAAGTGGGGAAAACCTTGGTCGCGGTCGGTGAAAAAGATCTGGCTGCCCAAAAGGGAACTAAAGTAGAAAAGGCTGGTCTTTTGGGAAAAATTTTGGCCGGAAAAGCGATCAAAAAGGGGATTAAAAAAGTCTTTTTTGACCGTGGTGGCCGGCAATATCACGGCCGGGTTAAAGCTTTTGCCGATGGCGCCAGGCAGGGAGGACTGGAGTTTTAATATGGATAATCGTTACAACGACAGACGGTCGGAAAGACAATCGGAATTTGCGGAAAAGGTGGTCCAGGTGAACCGCGTTTCCAAAAAGACCAAGGGCGGCAACCGCATTGCCTTCTCGGTTTTAGTGGTGGTCGGCGACCGCAAGGGCAAAGTTGGTCTGGGTTTGGGCAAGGCTTTGGATGTGGCTTCGGCTATCAAAAAGGGCATGGCCCAGGCAAAAAGACGCATGATTCCTCTGCAAATAAAGGGGACGACCATCCCCTATCAAATTCGCGCTAAAAGAGGGGCGGCCGAAATTATCTTAAAACCAGCCCCGCCGGGAACTGGGGTTATTGCCGGTGGCGCCGTTAGAAGTGTGGTTGAAGCGGCCGGTATTACCGACATTGTCGCCAAGATTTTAGGCAGTCACAACAAAGCCAGCAACGTTTATGCTACTATAGAAGCATTGAGGCAACGCTCGTGAAATTAAACCAACTACCGAAAACAACCGACAAGAACCCCAAAAGAATTGGTCGCGGTTTTGGCTCCGGCAAGGGCGGCCATACGAGTAGCCGAGGGGCCAAAGGAGCCAAGTCCAAAGGCCGTATTACCCTGACCTTTGAGGGTACCAAATTTAAAAAATCTCTTTTTAAAAGACTGCCGCTTATGCGTGGCAAAGGAAAACTAAAATCCGGCCAAAAGCCCTTGGCAATTAATCTCAAATATCTCAGCGTTTTGCCCAAAGACAGCGTGGTTGATTTAGCGCTCTTGGTCAAACACAACATTGTTAGCGAAAAAGAGGCTAAGATCGCCGGCATAAAAATTCTGGGTGATGGCGATTTAAAAATCCCGTTAACGGTTAAACTGCCTTGCTCTAAGGGCGCCGCGGTCAAAATTAAAAAGGCTGGCGGCAAAATTTTGGCTTGAGGGTAAATGAATAAAATCATCGATACTCTTCGGAACGCTTGGAAAGTCCCTGAACTTCGACGGCGAATCTTATTTACCGCCGCGGTTTTCGCCATTTTTCGTTTAGCGGCTCACGTGCCGGTGGCCGGCGTTAACGTGGCCGCCCTGCGCAATCTCTTTGCCGGTAGCCAGCTGTTGGGCTTACTGGATATTTTTTCCGGCGGCACTTTGGCTAATTTTTCCATTATGGCTCTGGGTTTGAACCCCTATATTAACGCTTCCATTATCTTTCAATTGCTGACTATGGTTATCCCCAAACTGGAAGCCTTGCAAAAAGAAGGCGAATATGGCCGGGAAAAAATCAATCAATACACCCGGATTGTGGCGGCGCCGTTGGCGGCCCTTCAGGCGTTGGGTATGTACGCTCTTTTGAAGAGTCAACACATTATCGGCGACCTCTCGCCGCTTAACCTTTTAGCCTTAGTGGTGACGATGACGGCCGGGACCATTTTCTTAATGTGGCTGGGTGAATTGATTTCAGAAAACGGTATTGGTAATGGTATTTCCATGCTGATTTTGGCCGGTATCGTCGGCCGCCTACCAATTTCTGTGGGTCAAACTCTGGCGGTTTTCCGGCCGGAGAATTTTTTTAACACCGCCATCTTTATTATCATGGCGGTTTTGGTGATTGGCGCCATTGTGGTGGTGAACGAAGCCTCCCGTAAAATCCGTATCCAGTATGCCCGCCGCATTACCGGCCGGCAGGTTTATGGCGGGACCAGTACTTATTTGCCGCTTAAGATCAATCAAGCCGGTGTAATCCCCATCATCTTTGCCGTTTCGTTGATTCTTTTGCCTTCTATGATGGGTAGTTTTTTGCAAGGCGTGCCCAACCCAACGATTGCCAACCTTGCCCGCGGTATGGCCGTTACTTTCAGTCCTGGTGGGGCGGTTTACAACCTGACTTATTTTTTCTTGGTAGTGGGCTTTACCTATTTTTACACCGCGGTTATTTTTAATCCGGAAAAGTTTGCCGATGAAATTAAAAAGTACGGCGGCTTTATTCCGGGGATTCGTCCGGGATCGGCCACCGCCGAATATCTCAATAAAATCCTCACTAGAATTACCTTGGTAGGCGCGGTTTTCCTGGGCTTAGTGGCGGTTTTGCCGACGGTGGCGCAAAGCTTAACCGGCGTGATGACCATGGCCTTGGGCGGTACCGGCGTTTTAATTGTCGTTTCGGTTGTTTTGGAAACCACCAAACAGCTTGAGGCAATGCTGGTCATGAGAAGCTACGAGGGATTTTTAAAGTAGCATGAACCTGATTATCGCCGGTCCTCAGGGTTCGGGCAAGGGCACTCAGGCGGAATTACTCGCTAAAAAGTTCGGCTTAGTTTACTTCCAAATCGGCGTGGAGTTGAGAAAAATCCCCGTGGTTGCCAAAACTATCAACACCGGCAAGGGAGTTTCAGACGAGATTGCCTTTGGCATCGCCCAAAAATTTTTAAATCGCGCCAATCTGGAAAAGGGCATTATTTTTGATGGTTTTCCCCGCTATTTGTCGCAAGCGCTGTGGTTGGACGAGCGGCTTTCCGGCTTAAACGCCACGCTCGACAAGATTATTTTCTTAACTATTTCGCGGGAAGAGACGTTGAAGCGCTTATCCTCCCGAAGAATTTGCCCAAAATGCGGCCGGAATTATAATCTGGTCACGATGCCTCCTCAAAATGACGAAACCTGCGATGATTGCCGGATTGCTTTGGTTCAACGGGAGGACGAAACCCCGGCGGCGATCGCCATCAGACTGCAAATTTATGAGCAAAATACTGTCCCCATGATCGCTTATTACCGCCAAAAGGGCAAGGTGATCGACATCGACGGCGAGCAGCCGGTGGCCAAAGTTTTTCAAGATATTTTAACCGCCCTGGCATGATACCCCTTAAATCTCCCGCGGATATTAAAATTATGAAAGCAGGTGGCCGGCGGCTGGCCAAGGTGATGCAAAAGATGCTGGCGGCAGTTAAGCCCGAGACAACGCTTTTGGCGATTGAGCAAATCGCGGATGCGGAAATAAAAAGACTGGGTGGCGCCCCCTCATTTAAGAAGGTTCCCGGCTATCGCTGGGCGACTTGTCTTAATATCAATGAGGGGGTAGTTCACGGGATTCCTTCAAATTACCGATTGGCGGCCGCTGATGTGCTCAGTTTAGACGTCGGCATGCTTTACCGTGGTTTTCATACGGATATGTCCACCTCTGTGGCCGTGTCCGGCGCCGGGGGAAAATTTTTGGCGGTAGGGAAAACGGCCCTGAAAAAGGCCGTCGAGGCCGCTAAGGCCGGTAATTATGTCGCCCAGATCTCGCTGGCCATGGAAAAAGAAATTCGGCAAGCCGGTTTTTCTCCGGTCGAAGCGCTGACTGGCCATGGGGTGGGTAAAAAGCTCCACGAAGAGCCGGCGATTCCCTGTTTTTGGCAGGCTGAAGTGGCGGACAGCCCGCGGTTGCAAGTGGGGATGGTTTTGGCGATTGAAGTTATTTATGCTCAAGGCCTGCCTGAAGTCGTCTTGGACCAGGATAATTGGACCATTGAAACGGCCGACGGCAAGCCGGCTGGGCTTTTCGAACAAACGGTCGCGGTGACGGCTAAAGGCCCGGTAATTCTGACAGCTTGAATTTAAGCTCATAATTTGTTAAAATCAGACTAGATTAAATGGTCAAGCAACAAGAAAAGATTGAGGCAGAGGGAACGGTAAAGGAAGCTTTGCCAAATACGATGTTTTTGGTCGAGACGGACGGGAAAACGATTTTATGCCATCTGGCCGGGAAAATGCGCATCAACTATATTAAAGTGATGCCGGGAGACAAAGTAAGGCTGGAATTGACGCCGTACGATCAGACTAAGGGTAGAATCGTTTATCGCTATAAATAATTATAAGCATAGCTTGTGACTACGTCATGAAGGTACGGGCGAGTGTTAAAAAGATTTGTGCCAAATGTAAATTTGTCCGCCGGCAGCGACGGCTCTTTGTTATTTGCCAAAATCCCAAGCATAAGCAGCGACAAGGGTAATCAACTATGCCTAGAGTAGCCGGAATTGAATTAGCGGAAGAAAAAAGAATCGACATTGGTCTCACGATCATTTTCGGCATTGGCCGTAAAAATGTGGTGGGGATTTTGGCGGAAGCCAAAGTTGATCCGAGCCGGCG
>CAZTHI010000015.1:0-17905 GCA_964613135.1 uncultured Gammaproteobacteria bacterium | reverse complement strand
AATCAAATAACCGTCTTTTGTTTGCTTGAAAGTCCACCCCTTACTTTGGGCTTCGGATAATGTTTTCAGATTTGGCGTGCGAAATGATACTTCCTGCCTCTGGTGTTTGTCATCAAAAACCACATTCGAAGAAAAGTCTACTGTAGAATTCCCAAATCTGATAATTCTCTCGGCCATATTTATCCAGCCATAACTTCGTGAAAGATATTAGAGCGACTACTTAAACCACAATAAATTCCTCTGAATCCGTGCTGTTTATAGATCGCTACAAGCTCGTTTGTGAAATCGATAGTCGTCTTAATGTCTGGTGATAGTCTCCCTGCCCAGGGGGTTCCCGGCTTGGGAACAAAAACGCTATAATCTGATGCTATGCCATATTCTGCTAATTCTCTAACTCCATCAAGCAATTCTTCGACTGGTTGAGCCCCTAGTACAAAGTTACTCCGAACATTACCGCGACCAAAAATGGGAACTGCAGCCCTGAGAGCATTCATGCTATTGTCATATCCTATTGTCGCATATTTGCCTGGACAAACTTCTTTAAAACGAGCTTTACCGACGACTTCCATATTAAATGCAACTTGCCTAAAACCCAATTGCTTCCTTGCCATTCTGAGGTTTTCTTCAACATTTTTTATTGGAGGGCTTATATTTAAATAACTGTCAAAATTTGACAAGGGCTCGACCTGATTCAGGGTCTCTGCGATCTGGCTACATATCTCCCAAACCCTTTCGGTACGAATAAGATTTCCAGCCATTAATTGAAAATGTCTATGCGGGCTAATCTCCTCATTGTCTAAAACGTACTTAAACGCATATTTAACACCCTTCAAATAATCTTCCCTCTCTCTTGGGGTTTGAGTCACAAAATTTACACGGATTATTGCTTGTCCAATACCAACACCCAGAAAAAGCAAGCACTCCTATTCTGTCTTGGCCAACAATCTGAACCAAATCCTCAAGTTTTGACTGACTTGGACTTATGCTTTCAGGCAAAGTAGCTGAAGTATAATCCCTGTTTTTAACCAGACTTATATCAACTGGCACTCTCTTACCCGTTGATTTATCAACTATAAATATTTCATCATCCTCTCTGTCTATCAAAATAGGAGAACCCCGTCGATATCCCAATTTAACTAATGAAACTTTTTCTGTCCCTTCCTCGGCAATAATCACTTCTGATGGTATTAAGGAGTTATTATCTGAGGAGTCCTTAAATTGGAACCTTTCAACAACCGGAGATTTTACTGCTCTTTTTGTCTTATATTTCGAGATGCCTTCATAATCTGTAAATGTATTTGGATCCTGAAGATCAACTCCATATTCCAACAAAACCAGTTTCCATTTGGCCAACACAGGAAGACTCTGACATATATCTGCTAGAGCAAGACCCCTAGAACGATCTATGTCCTGATCTCTATCGACCATTTTTGGATTATAATCCTTTTGGCTAGGTAAAACAAGAAAAATTAAGATCCTATAGGGCGGTCATTTCGCCAGGCCAATTTCAAACTGTAAATCCTGGTCGAATTTCTGGTTAAAGACGATCCCCTTAGTACTGGTCATCGGCGCCGGCTGAGCCGAAAAAATCGTCACGCCCGGCGGCGGCTCAAAACGCAGCTGAAAATCCTCGTCTTCCAGACCGGACTGTTTTTGTACCAGCAGCCGGTAATAGCCGGTTTGGTCGGCCAATTTGGCCGCCAACCGGTAGCTCACTTCGACCTGGCGGCTCTGTTGCACCGGCACTTCCACTAAAAACCCCAAAACGGTCCGTTGGTGATCTTCTTTAATTTCCCAATCTTTCTTGTCCAGTAATTTCGTTTCCCCGGTTTTAGGGTTTTTCAGCGTCACGGCCAACGGTTCGCTTTGCCGCGGCAAATAGAGCCGGAGATAATTTTTATAGCTGCCGCCGGGAGCGACCTCCGAAAGGGCGGCATTTTTATAATCAAGCTGCAGGATTTCTTCAAAGTTGCCGTCGGCATTAAGTTTTACCTGATGCGCAAGCCGACGGGAAACAAAAAAATTGGCCTTGTTAACACCGACGTTGGCTTCCACCACCATTAAATAGTCATTGATTGTTTCGAATTGCTTGCCCCGCTGGCTGGCGGGCGAGTTATTAGTTGTAAGTTTCTTGAGGCTGCCGTCCCAGCCAAAACCAGCCAGCAAACCGGCCGCCTTCGGGTCAGTTAGCCAAATCAGCAAATCTTTGGTCCGCAGGGAGCGATAAGTGCTTTGGACTAAGCCGGCCAAAACCGCCGGTGAAGTTTCTTTCAGCGTCATCAATAGATTTTTACCCAGGGCGCCCAAAAAGTCCTGTTTTTGAGTTGAGCCCGGGAAAAAGTTAACCTCCGAATAATATTCCGCTTTCTCAAATAAATTCTGGGCGGTGATCTTTTCGCCAAAATCCGGCACCTGAATTTCACCGGTGGCCTCAAGAATTTTTGCCACCACCTTAAGATTAAGGGCCATCACCCCATCGACGGTCCGGCCGGTTTCTTTTTCCAAAAACCAAGCCGCCTTGGCCGCCGAAGCAGGAAAATCCGGATCCCAGTTGGCATCCCGCAAAAACCACCCGGCCTCGCCCAAATATTTTTTTAAATCCGGCGGCGGTTCCACGTGGCCCTTCAGCTGACCGTCGGCCCAATAAACATCCTGGACTTCAAAATCGACCAAGCGGCCCTGATGAAAAGTAACCAAGCCGTAAGAACCGATAAAGCCGCCGGTGGGCCGCAGCTCCATGTTGTTTTGAAACAAAACCAAGTAAACTTTGCGGCCGGAAGGCAGGCCGATCAAATCCGGCAGCAAACCGACACCGTTTCTGGCTTGGGCCACCAGATCCCTGACCTTGACAATTTCCGCGTAAACAAGTTTGTCTCTTACGAGATAAAAGGGTTGATTTTTGGCGCCGGTCTCGCCTAAAGATAATTTTTCGTAGGCCTGATCCAACTCAATTTTAATCTCGGCGATGGTTTTTTGCGCGTCCAGCGGCTGATTTTGAAAGATAAATCGGCTCAGCTGAACTCCCTTCTCCGCCGTATTGCCCAAATTCACCATGCCGAAAGTCAGCTGCCGAGCCAGGTCAACCAGCTCAGCCGGCCGGTCCAACAGTTTTTCCTGGCCGAAAAAGCCGGCGATGGCGGCCAAACCGGACAAATTTTCCTTAACCCGCAAAAGTGATTCATTGGCCGTCTGGGCCGAGTCCCGGGCGCCTTTGAAATCGGCCTTGAGCGCCGAAACATAGGCATCATTAAGATTCCTGGCTCCCCACAAACCCCAAACTCCCAGAGAAACAAACGGATAGGCCATCACCACGATTAACAGCAATAAAACAGGCAAAAGCGGAAACGCGGAGGCCTTGGCTTTAATTCTTTCCACTTTCGGCTGATTTTTTTCAAACCAGTCTTTCGTCCGGCTCAATCCCTCGTCGGTTTCCACTTTGGGCTCCCAACCCAACTGGCTGTTTTTGGCCAATAAACTAAAGGTTTTCCCCCGGGTGCCGGCAGCAAACATCGCCTTAATCAAGCCGTAAATGGCGTCGGTGATGAAAATCGGCTTAACCGTAAAAGGCGCTGTATCGACCGCCAGTTTTTCCCAAGCTTCTTTGGCCATCCTGGGGCCGTAAACCAACCCCAGGCGGATCACCCGAAAATCTACTCGGGAAGAGTCAGGGGAAAAGGCTTCATTGTCAGCCGTGGTGGTGAGCAAAATTTTGGCGGAAAATCTCTGGGCCAAGCCCACTAGCTGGCCAATTTTTTCCAGAGTGATGCCGGACAAGGCAAAGACGTAGTCGACTTTGGCCAACGCCCCCGCCTCGGCCTCGGTGACAACTTCGCAGCCCTGTTCTTTGAGGATTTTTTTTAGAAAATAACCGCTAAAATTCTCATCGCCCACCACCAGGGCTTTTGGTTGATCGCTTTCGGAAGCATTCATAAGTTTAATTCTAGCAAAAATCAGCTACAATGTCCTTGGAGGAATTTCTAAGGCATTTTCTATGTTATTTAGACTTTTTAAGTTTAAAAATATCATCTGCTTTTCCTCCACAAAACACCCTGTTGATAATATTCCACCACCCAATTACCGAAGCACCATCACCATTTTCTCGAGATAAATCAAGAAAAACACTTTGTTTGTTTTGAGGGCTAATGTACTCTTGGGCTTTAGTTGTTTGAGGGGTTGAGTAAAACTCTGCTCCTGGGAGTATAAATAGACTTAAGTTCGCATTGGCATGAACATCTTCTGTTCGTTTCAACTGCTTTGCCGAACCGGCCTTGATCACTCCCTCAGAGCAAATGACCCTTGATTTCCAGGTATAATCATCTATCCATGAAAAAACATGTTCTCGGTGGTATTTTAACCTTCCCACCTCTGCATGAATTTTTAATTTTCCACCCCTAAATTTCCCCGCAGTTTCTTGTTTTAAGAGATCACAAGCAATTAAAAAATTTTTTACTTGTGTTTGGAGCAGTGGAATACCCGCACTGTTCATTTTTCTAATTTCTTGTAAACTATTTGGTCTAGTTGTAATCCTTCTGTTTTTTCTGAAAAGAGAACCGGCGTGATGCTCGTCTGCTGAAAGATAAATTTCAATATTTGGGACAATAATGCCCGTGTTTAAAATTTTGTTTATTGTTTCTCTAATTCCCTCTTTTCCCTCCTTAAACGAGACGATACTCCGTCCCGAAGTGAAAATTTCAATAGGAATTTTATCCCCTAAACTACTCCGAACGATTTTAACAACTTCACCAATGTCTTTATAGAGAAAGGGTTCTCCCCCAGTCAGTCTTACTTCCTTAATAATTGAAGGGTTTACTTTTTTCCAAAAGCTTTGGTGCCAACCTATCGGCATAAAGCGACCTAAAAAAGTTTCTGAGGACCAACAATGAGCGCATGTGCCATCGCAGAAAGGACTTAGGAAATAAACCATTTCCCATTTTTTGTTTACTAAATAACTCCTGGGCAATCCCTCGTAGGGCGTATATGCTTTAAGCGTATCTACTTGGAGTAATTTACTTCGTGATTTTTCCATATCATCCATTCCTGCGCTTTTTTAGCAAAATGACAAAAGGCAGAATCTACTTTCCAAATTGAACCGTTGGTGAAATCTGCATTTCTTGGACATCCGCCGCCGCAAGTAGCAAGGGCGGGGCAATCTAAACACTGTGGCATATTTAAAGGCGAGCGATTGCTCCATTCTAAAAATATGGGGTCTTGGTTCGGATCGCAGTCTTGATCAAAGACATTTCCACCAAAGGTTTTGCGGTTTCCCATGTAGCCTTGACAGATACCCACCATTCCGTCTGGACTAACACTCATTTGTTCGCCACAACCGGTACAATCAGCACGGAGGATTTTCCTGGCCAAAAAGCTATTTATTTTGTGGTTCATGCGACGTTCATAAACTTCTGGGTAAGACTTCTGAATTATTTCTTGCACCCTTAACAAAGCATCGGCAAACTTGCTTTCGTAAATGGGATCATAAACGTTGATTTTGGGAACGATTGAAACGTGATTAAAGCCTAGGGCCTTTATGCCCAGTGATTCCACTAACCACCGAATTATTCTGGGTGACTGTTTTATTCCTTCTTTACTTAAGACACACGAAACAGTCGGTTGAATTCCGGCATCTTTGAGGATTTTAAATCCTTTTAATGTTTCTTTGAAACTACCCCCTCCATTCTTAAAAATGCGATTAATATTGTGAACTTTTTCTGGACCGTCGATCGAAACCGAAACCATAACCTTGTTTTCTTTTAAAACCGCAGCGATTCTTGGTGTAATTAAAGTACCGTTAGTGATAATTATTTTCTCAATGTTGCGGGGAAAACTATTAGCCTTTTGTTTTTCTTTAAGGTACTTCAACCCTTCTTCCAATACCGGCCAATTTATAAACGGTTCCCCGCCGTAGAAAACAATCGACGGCGGCTTGGGAAAGCTTTTGTCCTGGATAATCTTACCAAACAGATCAAGGCTCTTTTTCATTATTTCTTTTGTCATGTTCTGTCTTTTATAGCTTTCTGAAATATTACCCTCGATAAAGCAGTAACGACAATGTAGATTGCAATAATCAGTCATGTGAAGCACGAGAACCCGAACGTGAGGGCCGTCAAAAATTTGGCGGCGGATTTTTTCTAGGTATTTAAGCTCGTCATATTCACGAGGGACGAGAATATGGGCCTCACAAACTTTTGTTAAAGTTTTCGAAAATGAATTTTTAAGTTGTTCAGGAACTGTCTCAAGCACTTTTCGGGCCGACATTTTAGTTGATTTTAAGATAAAAGGGTAAATTCTTGAATCAAAATATACTGAGATTATTTTTAGGGCATTATATCCGCAACAAAATTTGCCCCGTTTAAAAAAATGGCCGAAGGTAGACTTTTTGAGTTGGCAGTTTTCGTAGAGATGGAATAGGCTTTTGTGGCGGTTCATTTATTGGTAAAGATGAATATAATCGCACTTTTGACAAAGAGGCAATTTCTTTAAATCTTTATTTAACAAAGCTTCTCGAACTCTTTTTTGCTTTTCACCATTCCAAACTTCATAAATACCACTTTCAGCCACATTGCCGATTATTATTTCTCTCTCCCAATCTGAAGAGCACAAGATAACGTCGCCATTATATAAAATGTAAATCTTGTAAAAAGGTCTGTCACAAATCCGATGACCTCTTGTCTTCATAAGCGTTTTAATGCGAGAACTCTTAAGGTTTCCTCCTCTATTATTTAAAGGTGTGGTTACAACCGGTATACCGTGTTTCTTCCAGAAGGCAATACTTTCCTGGATCTCGCCTATAACTAAAGAGATCTCCACGGTTGAAATAAATATTTTAATATCAAGTTTGTTCCTAACCACCTGTTCTTTAAATAACAAGAGGTTTTTTATAACCCTTTCGAAAGATAATCCTCTCATAATTTTTTCATATGTTTCTTTTTTACTACCGTTGAAATTCACCCAGATTTCGTTTACGCCGGAATGAAGAAGCCCTTTGGCCATTTTTCCTTCAAGCAATTGTCCATTGGTGCTAAAACCAATAATCGCGTTGGGTAAAGTTTTACGAGCGTATGTTATTAGACTGGGCAACCTCTGATCCAGCAGGGGTTCGTTCATTAAAAATGGTTTAAACTGTTTAACTTTGAAATGGGCACATTCATCAACAATCTTGTGGTAAAGTCCCAAGTCAATTTTGCCATGGGAAATTTTTTTATACACATTGACATATGGACACATCAGGCAGCGAGAGTTACATCGGGTCATAGTTTGAACTTGAACTTCAGAAGGGAAATTCAAGTCTTCGACCGGATTAAAAGGTAAGTTTTTTTAAGAGTATATTCGCTCATTATTTCTTATCAATATTTGTGTGCAGAATAAGTTTTTGGTTCAGATCTGATGTGTGAATCTTTATTTTCATAATTTTCTCAAAAAAATCTTTTGAATCAATTTTCTTCTTCGTGAGCAGATTGTAGAGAATCTTTAATTGAGTGGGAGGAGACGATTTACATACATAACTTTTAGTGTCTGTTTTCCCGATAGCGTTAATAACTTTAGGGTCATCCAGCATCAGGGGAACCAACATTTCACTAAGTAGCCATAAGTAACCGGACGATATGATTATTTTCCTTTTTAGAAAGGGGTTCATTTTTTTTATTTTTCTGTAAAAGTAGAAATGCGAAGTCTCGTGAGCACATAATCTTATTAAATTTTGGCGGGTGGTATAGAATGGTACCAAAAAACTTTCTTCTTCAAGGTTTCTTGGAGAAATTGGACTTATTCCTACAGCGGCCTTAAAAGACATCATTCCAATTTTCAATTCAAAAATATCTTCTAAGAACAAAAACCATCCCTGTTCAAGAGGAGACCACCACTCACGAAACAACTGACTAGCTTTGACAATCTCGTCTTTTCTTTCTTCGTAAACTCCTGCCGCTAAACCCTTTATCGTTTTGGTATTCCAGTTTTTTACTTCTGAGAAAACAGGAAAATGTTGCAACAAAAACGTTTTCCACAAGCTCCGATTATTCTTCCAGACAATTTCTAGCGCAATTAACTCAAGGCGTAAATTATTTACACCAAAAATAACTTTTGGACTCATTGAGGCTCTTTCTTGTTTATCTAGCAATATTGAATGCGTTTTCTTTAGGAAGACTGGACGCATTAACAGAGCCGGCCGCCTCGCAACAATAGCTTGCGGACCTACTATCTCTTCGCAAGACTCGTTTTAAATTGTTTTTTTTGAATACTTTCTTCATTTAACCTTTTTCACCCCCTTTCTCTACTTCTGGAATAATCCGGAACCATCCCCTTTTCCCAACTCTAACCTTAACCCCTTTTTTGGGAAGAGTAATCACTTCGCCTGTGTCTTGAGCTACTTGGTCATCAACCTCAACCGCTCCCTGTTTAACTAACCTCTTTATTTCGCTCCTGCTTTTCCCTTGAAGGCACTCTTGAATGATTTCCAAAACCGTAGCTGAAGATTTACCCAACCTAATCACCGGCATTTCTTTAGGAGATTTCCTTTCGCTAAATGTTCCTTTAAACCACGCCGTTTCTGCAATAGCATTTTCTTCTCCGTGATAGCGTCTAACAATTTCCTTCGCCAACATCAGCTTGTATTTCATGGGATCGGATGATAATCCTTGCTCGATTTCGGCAATTTCTTGAAGAGGAACTTCCGTATAAACTTTAAAATAATCAACAATAAGGCGATCCGGCATGCTCATTATACGCCCAAATTTTTCCCTGGGGGAGTGAGATAGACCAACGTAATTACCAAGACTTTTACTCTGTTTTCCCTTGCCGTCAATACCCGGAGTAATCTTGGTGGTAATAATTACCTGGGGGGTCTGTCCAAACTTTTCTTGAAAAGACCGCCCTACCATTTCATTAAAAAGCTGATCAGAACCAATGATGGTTAAATCTGCTTTTAATGCGACTGAATCATATGCCTGAAGGAGAGGATAAACTACCTCATTTTCATAGATTTCCTTTCCTTCTGCGATTCTTTTTTGGAACATATCGCGTCCAATTAAACGATCGTGTGTTAATAAAGACATGAGAGCGAGTAGTTCCTTGGCCGACATTTGGTTATACCACTCTGAATTTCTCCTGATTTCAAGCAAATCAGGGTCATCGTGCAATATCATTAGGGCTTGTTTGATAAAGGCTTCGCCATTAGCCTCGATTTCTTCGGTAGGGATAATCGGCCTAAGTTTACTTCTCCCAGTTGGGTCGCCAATTTGAGTCGTAAAATCACCAATAAGAAAAATTACCTTGTGGCCCACCTCTTGAAGTTGACGATACATCCATAAGTTTACTGCGTGGCCAATATGCAGATCTGGAGCAGTTACATCAACGCCATATTTCATTCTTAGTTGCTGCCCAGAAGACAGTTTCTCTCGAAGCTCATCAAGTGAGAAAATTTCCTCCGTGGTTCTTGCGAAAGAATTAATTACTTTATCAACTCTCTTTATGCTTTCTGGATCATGCCCTCTTGGGTGGTGTTCTGTAGACATTTTTTTGTTAATCATCTTCTAGGAAAATCATTCCTTTTTGAACGGGATTTCAGAGGATTATAGCGTTTATTCAGCCAAAAAGTCAAATCTAGCCTGTACTGGCTCGAGCGGTTTTATCTAAAGTTTGATTGACCAAACGGTCGGCCAGATAATTTTTTATTTTATCCGTAATTTTTTTCTCATCTCCCTGAAAATCGCTTATCTGGAAATAGGCGAACATGTCTTTATCGGATAAAACCCGGTTGGTCACCGTCGTGGTAACATTATTAAGAAAATAATAATAGTCACAGAGTACTTGGTCGATGTGCTTAAGTAAAAACGGATATTTCAACGCTATCCTAATAAAAAAGTCCCAGTCCTCGAGCGATTGCAAGCCCTCGTCAAAAGTTCCTATTTCCGCAAATAGTTTTTTATCATGTAAAACGGAATTGATATCAATATAATTGGTTTTAGCGAGCTTAACGGGATTGTAGTCAACGTTTCTTACTTTCCTTCCGATAATATCCGCTCCTGGGTTTTTCCCCGCGAGAAGGAACATGTTCTCGCTGCAATATCCCAAAACATAAGGCCTTTTTAACTCAAGAATCATTACTTCCAAAAAATCAGCATGCCAAACGTTATCAGTATCTAAATAGGCAATGAGGTCACCACCGGCCAGGGAGATTGCCTTGTTGCGAGCAGCGGAAACACCCCTATGGTCTATCTGGACAAAAGAAATCCGGCGATCGTTTATTGATTGAATTAATTTCGAAGTATTGTCGGTGGAGCCATCGTCAACGATTATCAACTCAAAGTCTTTGAATGACTGCCCCAAAACGCTCTCAATGGCCCGGACGATTATCCATCCTCGATTATAAGTGGGCATAATAACACTAACTTTAGGCATAATGAGATTATATCACCTTGAATTATTGTTTGGTTTCTTCGGCAATCTGTTAAAATTAAAACGCAACAAGGCTTGGCCACCCTCAGTCAGTGATATCTAAGTCCCATAACAGACGGGGGACAAACACCCAATGCTTTGCTTAAATAGTTTTGTATACTTATGTTTATTGACTTAACTAAGTAAAATACTTATAATCCTATAAGTATTAAATGATTAAGCAAACAATGCCGCCAAGAACCAGCGAACACATAGAACTGTCCAAACTGGGTGAAAAAGGAGAAAGAGCCTATCGCCCTCTTATCGCCTTAAATCTCCGCCTGGCCTATCCAGACCGAACATTGTTAGACGGCGTTTCGCTAACAATCAACCAGGGAGAAAAAATAGGCTTAATTGGCCTTAATGGTTCAGGTAAATCGACCCTTTTAAAAATTCTTTCCGGGGAGGTGTCTCCTGAAGCGGGAACAGTCAGCGGAGGGGCAACGGTCGGGTTTCTTCCTCAAAATTTTGACCCGGACAGAGAGAGAACGGTTGGCGAAGTTATCACCGATGGAGTAAGGCCATTAATAAATGGTCTGGCCGAGTATAAAACCATGAGCACCAGACTGGCCGTCAACCCAACCCTGCTTGATGATCGTGATTTTGCCGATAGATATTCGCGCCTGGAATCTTTTTTATCAGCCAACAATGGCTTTTTTATTGAAGAAAAAGCAAGAGAAATATTAAAGGGGTTGGGCGTCCACAGGCAAGATGAAGATTTGCTCCAGGCGACTGTCGGTAACTTTAGCGGAGGAGAAATTATCCGCATCGGCCTGGCGCGGGCTTTATTATCGGGACCCGATGCGTTGCTCTTGGATGAACCTACCAATCATCTTGACCTACGATCAAGGCGGTGGCTAGGACAATTTCTTAAAAAATGGCCCAGCGGGCTGCTGGTCGTTTCTCATGACCGCCATTTTTTAGATCAAGTTACCAATCAAACCGTAGAATTAGCGGCCGGAAAATTAAGCGCTTACGGTGGCAACTATTCTTTTTATCTTGAACAAAAAGGGCTTGAGGAAGAAGCAAGACAGAGAAAAGAAACAAGAATGGTAAGGGAAGTTAGGAAAGCCGGGAAAGAAAAAGAAAGGCTGCAAGAACGCCTCGCCCACAGCGCCAGGCGTGATTTATCCCAAAAGCCAGAAGATAATGACCGGTTCCGGGCGCATTACTTTAAGGAAAGGGCGGAAAAAAGCGCTGGAGGAAGAAGGACTAAAGCCGACAGAAAAGCCGGCGAATTGCAGAAACAGCTTAAAGAAGTTAAGCAAAAAAAACCCAGAAGAATCACGCCTGCCTTGGAAGAATCAGAGGCTCACCAAAGAAAGCTCATCATTATGGCCAGAAACCTTTCCTGCGGCTATAAAGGCAGAACGATTCTTTCGGAAATTAATTTAACGGTTTTTAAGGGAGACCGCCTGGCCATTTTTGGGGACAATGGTAGCGGGAAAAGTACCCTGCTAAAAGGGCTTATTGGCGCGCCGGAGGTAATTATTTCAGGAGAAAGAATGACCGCCGAAGGACTAAAGCTGGTTTATTTGGACCAAAACTATGCTTTGGTAGACCGGAAGGCAAGTGTTCTTGATAATTTGTCTGGGACTACTCCCCAACTTTCTCCTCAAGAAAGGCGAAATCACTTGGCGCGTTTTTTATTTTCCTCAACCCAGGAAGTGCAAAAAATTGCCGGCCGGTTAAGCGGCGGGGAGATCGCCCGACTTTCGCTAGCCATGGTAACCGCCAGCCCAATTGACCTATTGGTGATGGACGAGCCAACCAATAATTTAGATATCCCCACGATTGAGGAAATCGAAATAGCTCTTGCCGATTTCGAGGGGGCGATTTTAATTGTTTCCCATGATGTTGTCCTTTTAAGAAATATTGGCGTAAATAAGGCTTTTTACATAAAAGATGGCCGGCTTTCCCAACTTAAAACCAGCCCCCTGGACGAGGAGGAGTTTTTAGACGAGCTGATCGGAGGTGGCGAATGAAAGAGGGCCCCACTATTTTTTATAGGACCACCGATAGTGAAGGCGGCGCCCCCCGGCCCTCTTGGTACGACAAAGAGCTTTGCCTTTACACCCTCTGCTTGGCCGTGGACGCATTTTCCTTATTGGGCATAAAGGCCAAGCTGGTTGTGCTTCATGATGGTGAAATTAAAAACAATCCTCACCAAAAAGGGATAAAATCCTTAGTTGAACCCAGGGGTGAAATTTTAGAATTACTTCCCAAGCTAGGCAACTCCCGGTCTTGCCTGAAAGCGCTGGAAAAAGCCGCCAGCCTCTCTAAACAAGAAATTACCGTCTTTGCTGAAGACGACTATCTGTGGCTACTGCCGGAATCCTAGCCGAAGATCTTCCTATTTTTGCCAGCTACATCGACAATGGCCGCGGAATTCCTAACGATCGGGAAACTTTTAGACATTTGCAGGGACTAGGAAAATACGAAAATCAAGCAGAAAGAAGACGGTTGCTGGTCGGCCCCCTGCCAGGATTGGCGGTGCATGCCGATCTTCGCGGTCTAGATTATAAAGTTCCCTACGTTATCAATTGGCAGAAAGAGGCCGAAAAGGTTAAAGGACTTAAATGAGAGTTTTTTACATCGACCCCTTTTTAAAGTATGACTTCGGCCACTATTTTGAAGCGGCATTGGCGATAAAAGATTTTTTCAGAAATCAAAAAAAATTAACTCAGTGCTTAGTCGGAAACGTTGGTATCAGCGAAAAAGCAAGAAAATTTATCGGCGCAATGGTCCCTTTTGTCCGTCAAACCTGCTTTCAAGATTTAGAAAATAAGGGAAAATCTTTTGCTGAAGACCTCGTTAATCTCTCGAAAAAATTTTCGTTTACGGAAAAAGATCTCTTATTCATTCCAGCGGCCTACGAAAACCAAATTCTAGGAGTGGCGGAGTTTATTAACCATCGGAAAAGCCAAAAAAAGGCTGTCCCCAAAATTGCCCTACAATTCCATCAAATTTATCCTCCCACCAAAGAGTCTGATGATGTTATGAAAGCGGAATTTAGAGGCGGGTGGGAAAAAAGACTGGAAAAGGCTTTTAGCCTTATTAAAAACTCTCAGGTCAGTTTGTGGTCCACAGAAGCGATCCTTTTAAATCAAAAACTGGCTCGTTTGTCCCAAGGGAAAGTAGGCATTCTTCCGGTTCCCTTTATTTTTCCCAAAAAAGTTAGCCCCCAAATTCCAAAGCATAAAATCACCATTGGTTTTATCGGCGACGGTAGGCAGGAAAAGGGTTTATCTCTCTTTCTCCGAATAATCCCAGCCCTAACCGAGCGCAAAGCCAATCTGAACTTCGTCATTCAAAACTTAAGCCCAAGGGGATTTAGCGATCATCAAGAAAATGAATTTGCGAATTTGTTAAAAATGGCCGCGGGTTTTAAAAATGTAAAAATAATAAACGGCGCCTTGTCTCCCGAGAGATACAATAAGCTGCTTTGTGAAATTGATATTGTCGTTCTTCCTTACAATCCTCAAAATTACTGCCAGCGAGCCTCAGGAATTTTGATGCAAGCCTCTATCTACCAAAAACCCATGATTGTCTCCAGGGGTACATGGATGGAAAAAGCCATTATGGGAAAAAGGGCTAGCGGCCTGATTTTTGAGTATGCCGACAGTTCCTCCAAAACTTCTGAAAATTTGCTTGCTTCTTTAGAGGTAATGGTTGATAATCTTGGCAGGTATCGCCAGTTGGCCAAAAGCAATTCAGGTTATTATCGGGAAAATTGTAACAGTAGTCAACTAATCAAAACCCTCATCCGCCATTATGAAAAAAAATAAATTGACAGTCATCATCCCAACCTATAATCGAGCTGACCTTCTGGGTCGTTCAATCCAATCGGTTTTGGATCAGTCTTTTAAAGAGTTTGATTTAATCATTATTGACGATAAATCAACTGATGGGACGCCCCGGGTTGTAAAAAATTTTAACGATTCCAGAATTAAATATATCAAAAATCAAAAGAATTTAGGCATAATCGGTAACTGGAATAAGGCGATTGATGTCGCTCCGGGAAAGTATTTAAGTATTTTCCATGATGACGATATTATGAGTCCGGATTTTCTTAAAGAAGCGTTTCTGGCTTTAGAAGCAAACCCGTCGGTGGGCTTCACTTTTCCGATGATCAAAATGGTTGATATCAACCGTAACTTAATTAAAGTCTGGTACGACGGTTACAAAGGTAAAACCGGCTTAATTTCCGGTTTAGAATATATCCTTCTTACCATAAGAAAAGAAAGATGCCTAAGTCTCGCCCCCAGTATGGTTTTTCGGAAAAAAGTCTTTAAGAAAGTTGGTTATTTTGGACAAGAATTTTCTTTTAATACCTTTGACTTTAACCGCTGGTTTAAAATCGCTTTAAATTTTGACGTTTACTTAATTAACAAATTCTTATTTGAATATACTGTCCATCCTGGACAAATGAGCCAACTTCATTGGCGAACGCCACAAAATCCCACGGGGATAATCGGCGCCAATTTAGAAATGGTAGGGGCGATTGCCCACCTTATTACAAATAAATATGCCGAGGACAAAAAGGCGAGAGAGTTTCTTTCCGAAAAATTAATCATCTTTAACCACAAAATCGCCGACGCGGTCAAAATTCTTGCCCCCAGCCTTTAAATCAGGAATGATATCAATCATCGCCAGGCTTTCTTGTATCGCAGTATTGATGGGATCGGCCCCGGTTTTTTCCAGGGCTCCTTTAAAAACTGGATTGTCTAGCAAAATGTCAGCCATCTGGACGGCGGTTTTTCTCAAAATACTTTCCTCTGCTGACGAAGCTCCCGGGCCTTCTAAATTCAAAAGGCCAATTTGGCTCCAATAGCCGGAAGCTAAAGTCCTCAATTCTGGCAACCAGCGGAAGACCAGACGATACGCTTCGACTAATTGGCCTCTTTCCCCTGCCGGTGATACTTTTTCATGAGCGTTCATAGTTAGGGGGTCTCTTTATCTAAAGTTTGATTGACCAAACGATCGGCCAGATAATTTTTTTCCCGGGGAATCAGGTGGTAGGCAACTTGGCCGCCCACTTCTCGCTCCAACCGCTTCACTTCAATCGCCAGAATTCGCAAATTGGCGTTTTTGATTTTATAAAGTCCATTAAGCTGGTTGACGATTAATTTTGAATCAAGAAAAAATTCTAAGTTGTTTGTTCTAAGTTGTAAGTTGTCTTTAATCCATTTCAGCGCCTCGATGACGCCTTGATACTCGGCGACATTATTGGTGGCCTTGCCCAAAAAGCAGCCGGCCTGGCCCAGAATTTTTCCCTGAGGGTCTTTAATCACAAAGGCCGCGGCCGCCGGACCGGGATTGCCCCTGGCGCCGCCGTCGCAAAAAACAGTCAAAGTGTCGGTCATTTTTCTAATTTTACCCCGCTCAGCGCGGTTTTACCACTTGACAAAGAGATTAAAAATAATCTAATCTAAAAGGGTGGATAAACAAAAGCTTTCTTTGGGCATCTTCGGTGTAGTCGGTGTCATCACCCTGGTTCTAATTGGCGCGCTGGTCACCAAACAAAACCAGGTTTCTCCCGGCACCACTACTCCCGGTCAAAACGAACTGGCGCCCACCTCACCACCGCTACCCACTAAAACTGCCGAGGAAATCAAAATCATCAGCCAGATTGAAACCAAAGTCGTGACTATTAAAAACTTTAAGTTTGACCCGGAAACTTTGACGGTCAAGCTCCATGACCAGGTGGTCTGGAAAAATCAGGATACTGTTAATCATCAAATTAAAGGCAACAACTGGGGCAACGTGCCAATTGGCCCAGGTGAAAATTTTACCCAGGCTTTTGATAAAGCCGGCACTTTTCCTTACGTCTGCGCTCTTCATCCGACCATGACCGGCACGATCATCGTCAAATAAATTCGTGCAATTAAAAATCGATTCTGTTTCCAAAGAGTATTTGGGCCGGAAAGTCCTGGATAATCTTTCTTTCAGCCTGGGAAAAAAAGAAATTGTGGGCTTAGTGGGCGAAAACGGCTCCGGCAAAACCACGCTTTTAAAAATCATGGCCGGCTTGGAACAGCCCGACAGCGGCCTGGTAGAAATTGGCCCCGGGGTAGACAGCGGCTATCTTCCGCAAGAACACGGCAAGATTGAGGCCGACCTGAATCTGCTCGACTACCTGATATCAAAAACTTTAGATCGAACCTCAGTCTACCGGTTGGCAAAGAGATTTCTCTTCAACGAAGTGGACTTTCCCACCAAAGTTGCTGACTTAAGCAGCGGCCAGGCGACGAAATTGTTACTGGCCAAGCTAATGGCTGCGGGGACAAATTTTTTGATTTTGGATGAGCCGACCAACCATTTGGATATTCCCGGCCGGGAAGCTTTAGAAAAAGCCCTGGCTTCTTATGAGGGAACCTTGCTGGTCACCAGCCACGACCGCTATTTTTTGGAAAAGATCGCCTTAACTAAAATTGTCAGGCTTCATTAAGAAAGGTTTCTTTACGGCGCGAGCTCTTCCCAGGAATGCAGTGCTAGCCACAAATAATCCCGGGCATTCATCAGCAAATCCGGCCGGAAAATAAATTTTTCCGCGGGAAACTTCTTATTGTCAACAACCAGGTTCCGACCGAAAGAGAAGGAATTGGCCAAAAAGATACCTTCGCCCACAAAAGCCGTCGCTCCGGTGCTGGTGGCAAACTGGCCATCGGCGCTAAAAAATCCCTCGATTCGAGAAACGGCGCCCTGGACATCAATGTCGCCCTCGGTGATAATCGCTAAAAATCCACCTTTAGCAACAGTAATATTGCCTTGAATCGTCACTTTAGCCCCGCCTTGATTTTTAACAAAAATGACCACTTTCCCCGAACCGACCGCGCCACCAGCAAGAGTGATATTGCCGGTAGCATAATAAATGCCAGTGGCAGTGGGTAGCGGATCACCATCATGAAAGTTCACCGTTGTCGGCGAACCAACCAGGGCGTAAAAGAAACTAAAAGTCCGGCCGGTGAGGCCGGTTTTGGCCAGCCAGCCTTGAGAAGAAACCGTGACCGGCGGCATCGAGCCAAACTGGGGGCTGGCGCCAAAATAAGAAACCACTCCGGGATAGTTGCCTACTTCGTTAAAAGAAAATGTTTTGTTGGTGGCCGAACTCGGAATCGAATCGCGAATATCAGTTGTCGCATGAACATCGCCTTCTTGGGTTTGGAACCAGGCCTTGGGAGCCCGGACGGTTAGAGGCGAAGAATCCTTGCAAACCCAATCGGAAACACCCACAAAATAAACTTTCGCCTCGATATTGGCGCTGCCCTGAAGCACGCCGGTAACCGTACTGGAATAGACATAGCTGCTGTCTTCCGTAGGATTAAAAGTGGCAATCACAGGCGTTGCCGGCGAAAGGGAAAAGGTCACTTTCTCAACCGTGCCGCCCTGAACCCCGGAAACAGCGGCGACTAAGTTCGACTCCCCACCGGCATCCAGAGTGATTGAATTCGGCGTCAGGTCAACATTACAATTG
>CAZTHI010000014.1:0-18349 GCA_964613135.1 uncultured Gammaproteobacteria bacterium | reverse complement strand
AGCATTGCCAGTTGATATTTTTTAACTTTGGCAAAAATTCCCTCCTTTGCTTTTTTCCAGGAAAATAATTTATCAAGAATTCTAATTCCTCTTTCTTCAATTTTCTCGTTTTCGACATCATCAAAGAAAGACAAAGCCCGTAAAGCTAAATAGGGATTGAAATTAGAATATTTTTTTCCTGCCCATTGAAAAATTGTTTTTGGGGGATACTGTTTAAGAAGATAATAAAGATCAATATAATCTCTTTTGGCTGGCCGTTGAATAACCGCAATTATTTTCATTGCGGCAATATCATCAAGCGAAGCTAAAGAAATGTTTCTTAAATTAACTAAATTGGCAAGAAGTTTATAGGGATAATGGAAGACAGAGACATTAACCTTATTAATTTCACCAATAAAAAAATTTTTTTCTAAAGAAGAGACAGTAATATTTTCTTCGCCCCAGTTTTTCTTGAGGAGATTTAAAATTTCCTCCCGATCAAATTCGCTGCTGGTATAAAAATCAAAATCTAAGGAAGTCCGGTGCCCCAAATACAAAGCTAGAGCAGTTCCGCCGGCCAGGTAATAGTTTTTAGGCAGTTTAAACTTAAAAAGTAAATCGGTTTGATTTTTGGAGAGGATTTCCAAATGAAAGACGAGATCTTTTCTGTTCATAGTTTGATAATCGCCTTCTGGTATATTTGGTTTGGAAGTTTAGCGCCAAATATTTTTAACCAGTATTTTAAGATCCACTCATACCACATGCCTCTAACCGGATTCCTGACTACACTCTTGATCTCTTTTTGGCCATAAGTTTTAGTTAACCATTTTAAGGTTCGATAGCCCCCTTGATTCAAAACCGAGGTAATAATCAAAATCTTGTCTCGTTTAATGTTTAGCTGGCCCAGATTATATGAGGCAAGACAGGGCTGTAAGAATTTCGGTAAAGCCATGGTTTAATTTTACTTCAAAACTTGCCTTTTGGCAAACAAAATAAGATAATAAAACCATGATTGATAGACTAAAAACCCACAAATTTAAGATTTTGGGTGGATTATTGGGAATTTTAGTTTTCGCCGGAGCAATTTTTGGCGCTTATAGGTTCGGCCAAAAACAGGTTCAACCTGGTCCCCAACTAACTCCGACTCCGGCAATAACTTGTGGTTCGTGCCCTCAATTTATGCCCCCGCATCCTGATTTTTGTAAAGACGGGACAATTGTGCCCGGCGAAAAGGATAAATGTGGTTGCCAAATACCACCAAGCTGTGAGAAAACTTCCGAGCAAAAGGTTTTTTGCCAAAACCCAAGACCGGAAGTTTGTACGATGGAATGTGTTGCCCAACCATCCTATATTTGTGGTTCTGACGGCAAATTTTATTGTAATAAATGCGCCGCCTGCGCTAATCCGAAAGTTGAATGGTATCTGCTCCAAGAAACACCTTGCGAAGAATAGTTTTACTCTCCTAATATTTTTTCTAGTTCTTGTGCCGGTGCGTAATTGGGATCGATTTCCAGGGCCTTTAAGAGATTTTCCTTTGCTTTATCGTTTTTATAGAGTTTGTAATGGAGAATGGCCAGCTGTAACCAGCCGTCGCGGTAATCCGGCTTTTCGACCATGATTTTTTCCCAGGCGGTAATTAAAAGGCGAATATCCTCCGGATCCGAATACTGTTTTTCTTGCCATAATTCATTAAGCTCGTTGCTTGCTTTTGCTCCAAGAACTTTGTTTTCTGAATTGAAAATTGAAAATTGGAAATAAGCGGAGCTTGTCACTTCGTGATTGAAAATTTTTTGCGCCAGCAAAAGCGTCTGCTCAGCTTCCGGCAGTTGATTATTGGCCAAAAACTTTTGCGCCAATTGCAGATGGGCCTTAAAATCGTTGGGGTTACGGACCAGTTTTTCTTTGAGGGACTGGACTTGATTTTTGGGTAAAATAGCGCTGGCCAAAGTGGCCACCGAAAAGGCGACGGCCAAAAAAACAACCAAGTGCTTTTTGGCCATCCTCGTCGCCCGGGCCGCCCGCGGGATATTAAAATTTCTGATGAACGCCCGCAGATTATTGACTTTTTGGTTCTGTTTTACTTTGGCCATAGCGAGATGATTAAGGGTTGCTTGTGCCCCATTTTTTGCCAAATTTCTTCGGTGATAAAGGGCATAAAAGGATGCAGCAATTTTAAAGAGGTTTCCAGGACATAAATCAGCATTGGTTGGGCTTCCTCGCGCCGGTTTTTGGTCATTTCAATGTATCTGTCGCAAAACGTGTGCCAGAAAAAATCATATAACTCTTCGGCCGCTTGCCCAAAATTATATTTTTCAATCAAAGAGGTGACAGACTTCACGATCTTGTCGGTTTCCCCCAAAATCCATTTGTCATCGGCATGAGAACTTTTAACTTTTGACTTTTCACTTTCAACCTCGCGATTTTCCAAGACAAACCGACTGGCATTCCAGATTTTATTGGTAAAATTTCTCATCCCGCGGACTTTCTCATCTGATAAATGAATGTCGCCTCCCGGAGCCACACCAGCCACCAATGCTAGCCTCAAAGCATCGGCGCCATATTTATCGACCATCTCCAGCGGGTTGATGACGTTGTTTTTGCTCTTGCTCATTTTTTGGCCGAATTTATCAACAACGCGGGCGTGCAAATGGACGACCTTAAAGGGCACCTCGCCGGTCAGGTACAAACCAAACATCATCATCCTGGCTACCCAGAAAAACAAAATATCCCACAGGGTATCTAAAACCGAAGTCGGGTAAAAATACTTAAAATCGGCGCCGTCGGGATAGCCAAGCGTGGTCAGCGGCCACTGGCCGGACAGGAACCAGGTGTCGAAAGTGTCGGTTTCCTGAATCCAATTTCCCTCCGGCGGTTCTTTTGTACCCACAACAAATTTGACCTCGTTGGCGCCGGCATATAGGGGAACAATTACTTGTTGTAGCCCATCTTTAATTTGTTTAAGAGTAAAAGATGCTTTTTTGCCGTTTTTATTATGAAGTCGTCCTTCTATAGCCTGGTCTATTGTTGCGTGAAATTGTTCACCTAAACTGTCTATAAAGCTAACGGTAATACGCTGCTCGTTCCCGTCGACTTTATACCAAACGGGAATCCTTGGACCCCAAACAATTTGGCGGGAAATGTTCCAATCGTAGATTTTCTTCATCCAATCGAGATACATTTTTTCGAAGCGTTTTTTGGGAACAATTTTTGTTTTACCTTCCTTAACCGCGTTCAACGCGGGTTCGGCCAGCGTCTTAATCTTGACGAACCATTGGGGCATAATCATCGGCTCGATGGTGGTATGGCAGCGGTAGCAGACGCTCACCACGTGTTTTAGCGGCTCGGTTTTAATTAATTTGCGCGCTTTTTCTAAATCGGCTACCACGGCCTGTCTGGCGGGGTTAATCTTTAGACCCAGATACTGTTTGGGGACATTGATCAGACGCCCGTTTTCATCGATAGTTTTGATAAGCGGCAAATGATTCTTTTGGCCGATACCGTAATCGGTGGCATCGTGGGCAGGCGTGACTTTTAGGGCTCCGGTGCCGAAATCCACGGTAATCGCTTCATCGGTAATAATGGGAATTTCTTTATTTATCAGGGGAATAATCGCTTTTTGGCCGACCAGCTTTTGGTATCTTTTGTCTTTGGGATTGACCGCGACGGCCACATCGGCAAAAATGGTTTCCGGTCGGGTAGTGGCGATTTTAAGGGGGCCGTAATCCAGATAGTAAAGAAAATCGGACTTTTCAACGTGATCAACTTCCAAATCGGAAAAAGCGGTCCCGCATTTCGGGCAGAAGTTGACGATTCTTTCTCCCCGGTAGATTAAATTGTCCTGGTATAACTTGCGGAATGTCGCCAAGACGGTTTGCAGGATTTTTGGCTCTAAGCTGTAGTGATAGCGCGTCCAGTCCAATGAAAAACCCAGGTGTTTCATCTGGTCTTTATTAACGTTTTTGTTCTTTTCCACAAAATCCGCGATCATTTGGTAAAGCGTTGCCCGATCGAAATCAAAACGGCTTTTACCCTCCTTGGCCAAGTGTTTTTCGAAAACATATTGCGTTTCGATGCCGGCGTGATCACCGCCGGGGAGCCAAAGCGTCGATTCGCCCTTCATGCGGTGATAGCGGATCATAATATCTTCAATCGTAAAAAGAGCATGACCAACGTGCATGGAGTCGTTGGCGTTGGGCAAGGGCAGAAGGATACTAAAAGGCTTTTTATTTTTATCAATTTTAGGGGTAAAATAGCCGCCTTTTTCCCAGAGTTGGTAAATTTTTTCCTCAAATTCAAGAGGTTGGTATTTTTTGTCCATCATAAAAGTATTCTAGCAGAAAATAGGCTCGAAGTTTAGCGGCTGGCGGAAATTCCGTATTGGGAGAGAAGTTGAGAGACGCCGGTGGCAGTGGTGGCGAGGGCTTCTTTGGCGGCCTTGCCGGTATTAACGGCGTTAACGGCATCCTCAAAATATTTAATCATCCGGTCGTTGATGCCGTTGTCAAAAGTGCGCGAGCAAAGATACCAGGTTTTAGCCTTGGCCGCCTGAT
Source organism: uncultured Gammaproteobacteria bacterium (assembly GCA_964613135.1). Taxonomy (GTDB): domain Bacteria; phylum Patescibacteriota; class Microgenomatia; order PFEM01; family CAZTHI01; genus CAZTHI01. The sequence goes on along the minus strand of CAZTHI010000014.1, from coordinate 13,820 downwards.
TGATGAAAGGGGCAACCCAAAGATTATTAGTCAGCAGGCTGGCCATTTCCACCCGGCCATAGGGCTCGCCGAAAAGCCGGGTTTGTGACTGCGCGGCGTAAAGCTTCTCCATGGTAGCCGGGGTGCTTAAAAATTTCATGAATTCCCAGGCGGCGGCCGCGTTTTTGCTTTTTTTGGCGACGCCTTCCACCCAAAAGCTGGCCCAAGCCAAATCAGTGCCCGGCAATTGTGGGACCGCTACCACCTGGAAGTCCAGTTTGGCATTGAGATTTTTAATTTCAAAAACATCCCAGGAAAAGCCCAAATACATGGCGACTTTGCCGGTGGCAAAAGCCAGGGTGGAATTAGGCATGGTTTCGTCCCAAACCTTGTCGGTGGTATTAAAAATTGTGTAAAAAGTGAGAGCATCTTCCGCCAGTTGGCCGGAGGGGTTGCTTAAGCTGGCGCCGTTTTGCAGCATCATGAGACCTAAAATGTCGGACCAATGCTCGACGTTGTTGGTGGTACCCAGGGCGGCGCCGGCGGTTTGAATTTTCCCCTCGCTGTTTTTAGTCGTCAATTCCATCGCTAATTTTCTCAGCTCGTCCCAGGAGGCGGGCGGATTTTTGCCAGCGGCTTTAAAAATCTGATTGTTGATAAAAAGCGCCAACGTATCGACTTCCAAAGGCAGGCCCAAAAAGCCGGTGCCCACTCTGAGATTTTCTTTCGCCACCGGATAAAAACTGGATTCCAGCTGAGAAGAGGTCATTACTTCCGGCGGGACTGGCGCCAATTCGTTTTTTAACATGGGCAACCAATTAAGGTGAAAGCGGAAAATATCCGGACCCTCATTTCTGGCCAGAGCCGACTGCAGCCTTTCCCGATATTCTTTAGGCGATTGCCGGGAATAATTAATTTTGATTTCCGGATGGATTTTTTGCCAATCGGCCAGAACACCGCTGGTCACGGCCTCGGGTTCCCATAAGCCCCAATAAGTCAGAGTGACTTCCTGGGGTTTTTGCACTTTGGGCAAAACGAATTTGAAAATGAGCAGTCCCAAAATGACCAGCACCATTAAACCGCCCAAGATGGGCAAAAGTTTTTTCAGCAGTCCGCCTGCTGGCGGAGTTGCCGGCGGCGCTTCTAATGGCGGTGGGACAATCGGTGGTGTCATTGGCGCCGGTTCAGGGGTTGGCAGACCCGGCTGCCATCCGGACAGGTTTGGTTGATCCATATTTCAATGTTATCATAGTTATCATATAAAAAGTCATGAAGAAAATCCATCCCCTGACGTGGCTGTTTGTCCTGGCTTTATTTTTGTTTTTTCTGATTCCTCCGACTGATCCTGATTTGGGCTGGCATTTAAAATGTGGCCAACAAATTTGGCAAGCTCTGTCTACCGGCGGGCAGGAGGGTTGGTGCGGCGAAAATCATTTTTCCGTGCTTTTGGAAAATTATGCCTGGGTAAACCATTATTGGCTCTATCAAGTCGGCCTTTGGCTGATTTTTCGAGCCGCCGGTCTTGGGGGCTTGACGGCATTGAACGCTTTTTTAATGAGTTTGGCCTTCCTTTTTTTGTATTCAGCGATCAAAAATTATACTTGGGAAAAGATGGTGGCTATTGGCCTGGTGATCTTTTTCAGTTGGGGCATTTTTTCTTTTGGTATCCGCAGCCAATTGATGGGATTTTTATTTTTTAATCTAGTTTTGTGGCTTTTTTCCCAAATCGAAAAAAACAAAACCGCCGCCTTTAGTTTGCCTTTAATAATGTTGCTTTGGGCTCAAGTCCATGGCGGTTCGGTCGTTCTCGGGTTAATTCTACTTGTTTTTTGGGGCTTATCTTTAATAGTAAACCGGACTCAAAAATTATGGTCGGTGTTGGTCGTTTTTGGTCTTTCTTTGGGGGCGACAGTTTTAAATCCTTTTGGCTTGAAAATATATCAAGAGTCTTGGCGGCATTTTGCCGGCGTCAATTTATCTTTGTTGATTGCCGAATGGGTGCCGCCGATACCGGCCTTTTGGTGGCTCATTTTAATAAGCGCCTTGGCTCTCTCGTTTGCTGTTTTATTTTGGGGAGGGATTAAAAACTGGCCCTGGGCCGTCCTAACTTTGGCGATGGCAGTTCTGGCTTTAAAAGCCAGAAGGAATCTGGTTTTCTATTTTTCACTGTTTTCTTTTCTTTCTTTAAGTCTGCCACCGGCCCAAAAATACTTGGCCGGCTGGCTAAAACAAAAAAATTTAAGGGACAATTTGGCAATATTAACGGCCACCGCCTTTTTATTTTTCGGACTTTTTATTCGTCTACCGGAAACCTTGGCCATCAATTCTTCCTGGGGCAATTATTGTCAAAATTCTGCGGTGATTTATCCTTGCCGGGCAATCGAATTCTTAAAAAAACAGCCGGGGAAAGGCCCGCCTGGCGGCGAGGCAGGTGTCATTTTTAACCGCTACGAATGGGGGGGGTTTCTAATCTGGCAATTACCGGAATATCAGATTTTTGTGGACGGCCGGATGCCGGCTTGGCTAACTCCTGAGGGCAAGAGTCCTTATACGATTTACCTGGAGACACTGCAAAACCAACCCGGTTGGGAAGAAACGCTTAAGCGTTACAAGGTTGATTGGATTTTAATTAGCCCCGGCACTTTTATGGATTTATTACTGGCGCCTGGGCCGGAAAAATTTGGCTGGCGACAAGTTTATCGTGATAAAATAGCCGTTGTTTACCAAAAGAGATGAGCCAAATTTCTAAAGCCATTTTGCGGACGATTGCCTATGCCGATATTTTCGATTATCCACTCCGCCAATCAGAAATCTGGCGATTTCTGATTTCCAAAATCCAAATTCCAAAATCCAAATTCCAAAAAAATCTGGATTTGCTTTCGCTCCAAGTTGCCAATCAAAACGACGTTTATTTTTTAAAAGGCCGGGAGAAGATTGTCGCTCTCCGACAAAAGCGGGAAGAGTGGAGTCGGCCGAAAATGACGATTGCCCGCCGGGTAGCTGGCCGGCTGAAATTAATTCCCACCGTCAAAATGGTGGCCGTCACCGGTGCCTTGGCCATGAATAATGCCGATCGGAATGACGATATTGATTTATTAATTGTTACCGGTCGGAATCGTTTATGGCTCACCAGGCTACTGACTATTTTTTTGGTGGAATTGGTGGCCAAGCGCCGGCGACCCAACGACAAAGTGGTGGCCAATAAAATCTGTTTAAATATGTTTTTAGATGAAGATTGTCTGGCAGTGCCCCAAAACGAGCAGGATCTGTTTTCCGCCCATGAGGTTTGTCAACTCAGACTGCTTTGGGATAAGAATAATTGTTATCAAAAATTTATTAAGGCAAATTTATGGTCGCAAAAATTCTTGGCCAACTGGAAGCTTTAGCCCGGCGGCTACAACTAAAATACATGAAATCACGGCGGACGATCGAGGTGATCGAGCCCGGCCGGCTGCGTTTCCATCCCCGTGATTGCCGGGGGAAAATTATGCTAGAATATAAAAAGAGACTTAAAAAACTAAAAATCGAGGGAGGTGAAGAAATATGACTAATTGTCAATCTTGCGGTATGCCGATGAACGCGCCCGCCGATTTTGGTGGCGGCAAAACCGACAATCTTTATTGCCGGTATTGTACCGACGCAACGGGGAATTTATTGCCCAAAGAAGTGGTTCGGCAAAACATGATTCAGTTTTATACCCAGACGGTTGGCAAAACTTCCGAAGAAGCAATGGTTGAAGTCGATAAAATCATGGGCACGATGCCTGCCTGGAAAATTCAACCCAGCCCGGTGATGCCAGCCTCGCCAGTAGTTAGCGAACCAGTGGCACCGATCGCACCGGCAGAACCGATAGCGAGCGAACCGGATAAGCCACAATAGCTTTTACGTTTTGACAGTTCTTGACGGGCTTGTTAAGCTAGTGTTAGTTATAAATAAATTTGTTGTAGGTTCAAGTAAAGCTAAAATAATTCGGCATTTAATCTATAATTGTTTCATGGAGGAAGGGGGTGAAAAATAATGTCGGTAGAAAGGGAAATAGATTTGACCGATGTAGCCGCGTTCCAATCGGATCTTGAAGCAGAGTCGTCTGCAGAGGGTTGTGGGGGTGCAAGCTGTAGCTCTGGGGGTGGATCTGGCGGAAATGGTGGGGCTTGTAGCGGTGGATCTGGCGGCTGTAACGGGGGGAGCTGTGGCGGCGGCGGAACAGGAGGGGGAAGTAGCAAGTAAAGCCCAATAGCTTAATCTCGAGTAGGGCTTGTTATGATGTCTTCCTAATATGGATGGTTTTTTGTGGCTTTCTTTACAGAGATCTGGAATTTTAAAAAAAATTTACAGGAAACCTCTGTTGAATGATGAGCCAAAATTTTTTGGTTTTGGCGTGGAATTGGATTTGGAAAAAATCCATACAGATGGTGAATTCCCAGACGCATACAGTTCTGGTAGTTCGAAAGACGAGGCCACGGCTTTATTAAAAGCGATATTTGAAGGGGTAGAAAGGTTTAATCTTGCGGAATTTGAATTTAAGGAATTTGTGTTTGGTTCCTGTAAAGATGTTGACAAATCGATTCTTGCAGTGGCTCCTCGAAATTTTTGTTATCTCTCCAAAAATCAAATAAATGATAAGGATTGCTCGGATTTTTGCTTTTCCAATAAATGTAAGTTTTACTGGACAAAATGTAAAGATCTCACTACCAACCGGGACGTGCTTCTCCCATCCCAAGTAATTTACTGTCCCTATAAGTATAAAAATAATGAAAAAATACTAACTTTTCCTATCACGACAGGTGCTAGCGTCGCTGAAAATACAAGCGAAGCTTTGTATAAGGGTATTTGTGAGGTAATAGAGAGGGATGCGTATATTACAAATTACCTTCTCAGACTGGAACCAAATGAAATTATTTACAAAGACATCAATTCTAAAGTAATTATTGGACTACTCGAAGACTTTAAAAAATATGATTTAGAAATTAAATCTTATATTTTGGTTTCAGAATTCAGAATCCCCACTGTCTTATCCGCAATAATTGATCGAACAGGGAAGGGCCCCGCGCTATGTATTGGCTTAAAAACTGACTGGAGCTTGGAGAAAGCAATAATTGGCTCAATAGAAGAGGCATTTCAAATAAGATTGTGGATTAGAATGGTAATGATTGAAGATAAATGGAGCGGAGATACATACACAAATAAAAATATGCTGAGGCGCGCATATCTGTGGAAGGATTTATCAGGCCTCAAAAAATTTGGCTTTGTCCTCAACTCTCGCGGTATTGCCAAGGTTTCAGACGAAGAAATTAACAAATATTCAAACAAATCTCCCAAGGAGAAGCTAAAATTGATTAAACAAGAACTCGCGAAAACTAACAGACACATATACTATAAAGATGTTACTTCAAAAACATTTAAGAAGATGGGCTTAACAATTGTAAAATGCATTGTTCCGGATTTACACCCAATGTTTATAAATCAGGATTTTCCATATCTTGGTGGCAAAAGAATTGGGCAGTTGATGAAAAGATATAATATAAAAACATTAAATTTATATCCGCATCCATTTTTATGAAAAATAAACGCGACCTCGGAGTTAAAGATATCCTTGGTCTAAAAAGCTCACTATCTGAAGAATTTCACAGTAAAACTTCAATTAATTCCTTAATGGGGAAGACAATTCCCCATGAGAAATGGCCAGAAAATTGGGAAAAAGTCTTTTATAAAGAATATCCCAGATTCAGTTCGATCAGAATAGAGAAAGGGGATATAGAAAAGCTTGAGAGCAGCCTAAGAGAAGTTATTCTAAAAAGACGGTCGGAAAGAAATTTTTTGAATTCCCCCTTAAAACTAGATGAAATAAAAACAATTATTGGATTGTCTGCCGAAATAAACGACATCAATTCTGAGAATAATCTGCCATTAAGATCGTGGCCGTCGGCTGGGGCAAGATATCCCCTTGAACTATATATTTTTAATAACAAAATAGAGGGTTTAGAAAAATATTCATATCACTATAACGTTAAAAGAAGCTCATTGGGAAAATTATTTCCTTTAAAAAATACATCTGATTTTTTTGTTGAAGTTTCTGGACAAAAATGGACCAGGAACGCTGCCTGCGTGATTGCAATAAGTTCTGTGTTTGGCCGAAATCACGTTAAATACGGTGATAGAGGTTATAGATACTCACTTATTGACTGCGGACACCTTGGACAAAACATTTTATTAATTTGTACCGCACTTGGTTTAAAAAGTTGTCCCATTGGAGGATTTTTGGATACAAAATTAAATGAATCATTAGAACTAGATGGAAAAAATGAAGCCGTGATTTATTTAATAACTATTGGAAATTAGGAATATCCTCAACTTCTTGTTCATTGCCTATTATAGCCAACGAAAAGTTCTCTTTTCGAAAGTATTTATTTGCAACTTCTTGAATTTGTTCCGGCGTAACCCTCAATATCTTTTCGGTATATTCATTAATTAACAAGGGTTTTTTGCCGAAAGCGATAAAATCTGATCCGTACCACCAATTCAAAAAGTTAATATCTAAAGTAGACCTTAGAATATCGTTTTTGTATTTATTTTTGTGCTGATCAAGTATTTCATTTTGTATGGTTTCACTTTTTAGTAAAATAATTTCTTTCTCAAATATTTTTAACATTATAGCCATTTTTCCTTTATCTAGCGAGGTTGTGAACCTGATAAAACCGGTGTCATTGAATCTATCACTGTGTGAAGATACCCAATAGGTTAATTTTTCTTGCACCCTCAATCTCATAACAAGCCTGGACATCCACCCACTGGCTAGGTAGTTTTTGATTAAGTCGAGAATTAGCTGATCTTTTTCATTAAGGCCGTTTGTGGTGAGGAAGCTTAATGCAATTTGAGAATAATTCAGATCTTTTTTGTCAAAAATTATATTTTTTCTCTCACTCAAATTATCTTTCCCAACAATTGTTTTTGAGTTTAGCGTTTTGACTTTTTCAAGTTTCTTCAATTGACCCCCTACATTTTCTAATGAGTTTATGAGCAAAAATATTGCGTTTTGTGGTTGATAGTGTGTGTTATAAAAATCCAGAAGGTCATTTTTTGTTATAGTTTCAATTGTTTCTTGATTACCAAAGAAACTGCTTCCCATTTGAGAATGTGGCCAAAGTCCGGAGTTGGCCAGTCTCCAAATATAAGACCTTGGATCATTTTGATTACGTCTTTCCTCATCAATTATGATCTGCTTTTCTTCGTCTATATCTTTTTCTTCAAAAACACTTGACGATAATCCATCGATTAGTAAATCGAGGGCGCTTCCAGTGTCTTCGGGTGAGTGTACTAAGTAATAGTTTGCAGTCTCTAGTGAGGTAAGGGCATTAAAAAGAAATCCTTGTTTTTCTATTTCTACCAATCTTTTTTGCCTATCAGGAAATTTCGCAGTTTTTGTTGTTAGGATGTGTTCAAAAAAGTGCGCCAAGCCTTCTTTACCCCTCGGGTCTTCCCGAGAACCGGCCCTTAACCAGAACGAGCTAAGGCCTACTGGAAAATCTGATATATATACATGAACTAAGTTAATGCCGTTTTTTAATCTATAAAAATTAAGTTTGTGCATTTGGTGATTGATAACCAATGGCTCAAGTATAGCAGAAATATCAGTTATTGATTGGTTGACAAGGCTTAAATCTCGCCAGTGAACCTTTAGTGAGCGAGCCGGTAGTGAGTCCGGATAAGCAGCAATAGCTTTTACGTCTTGACACTGCTCGATAAGGTTGCTAGAATAACACTAGTTATCACTAAGTGATAATTTTTTTATGAAACTTAAACCCATGCCCGGCTACGCTTTAATTGAGCCGGTAGAAGTACAAAAACAAACGGCGACCGGCATTGTTCTGCCCGATACCCACGACGAAAAATCCCAAAAAGGCAAAGTGATTGCCATGGGCGGACCGCAGACGACCGACAGTGGTAAAAAGATTGTGCCGCAATTTAAGGTCGGCGAGACAGTGGTTTATAAAAAATGGGGCGGGGACGAAATCAAGCTCGATTTGACCGGCAAGGAATTTTTATTTGTGAAGTTTGAAGATATCCTAGCGGTTTTAAAGTAATATGGCCAAACAACTTATATACGCCGAACAGGCGCGGGAAAAATTAAAAAAAGGAGTGGACGCGGTGGCTAAAGCCGTGGGCACCACCTTGGGACCAAAGGGTCGCAATGTCGCTTTGGATAAAAAATGGGGCGCGCCTTCGGTGGTTCATGACGGCGTTTCCGTCGCCAAGGAAATCGAGCTCAAAGATCCTTTTGAAAACATGGGCGCGCAGCTGGTGAAAGAAGCGGCTGACAAAACCAACGACATTACCGGCGACGGCACCACCACGGCCACGATTTTGGCGCAGGCGATTGTGGCGGAAGGCATCAAAAACATTACCGCCGGCGCTAACCCGATGGTGTTGAATCAGGGCATTGTCAAAGCTTCCCAGCAAGTGATTGCCTCCGTGGGCAAACAGGCCAAGCCGATTAAAGACGATAGCCAAAAAATCACCCAGGTGGCCACGATTTCCGCCCAAAACGAAGAAATCGGCCAGAAAATTGCCGAAGCCCTGAAAAGGGTCGGCCCCAACGGTGTGGTCACTGTCGAAGAAGGTAAGGGCTTGGAATTGGTGATCGACTATAAAGAGGGCATGGAGTTTGATAAGGGCTTTGTTTCGGCCTATTTTGTAACTGACCCCGACACGATGGAGGCCACCATTGAAGATCCTTACATTCTGATCACCGATAAAAAGATTTCCTCGTTGCAGGAGTTTTTACCTTTCCTGGAAAAATTGGTTAAGGTTTCCAAAAACTTGGTGATTATCGCCGATGAAGTCAGCGGCGAAGCCTTGGCGATTTTGGTGGTTAATAAACTCAAGGGCACGTTTAATGTTTTGGCCGTCGAAGCCCCCGGTTTTGGTGATCGGCGCAAAGAGATGCTGGCGGACATTGCCATTTTAACCGGCGGCACCGTGATTTCCGACGATATTGGCCGCAAATTGGAAGACGTCGCCTTGGAAGATTTGGGCCAGGCCGAGCGGGTGACTTCCGGTAAAGACAGCACCGTCATTGTCGGCGGCAAGGGTAAAAAAGACCAGATTCAGGCCCGGATTAAACAAATCAAGACCGAGCTGGAAAGAAACACGTCGGAATTTGACAAGGAAAAACTGGAAGAAAGACTGGCCAAGCTTGCCGGCGGCGTCGCCGTGATTGAAGTCGGCGCGGCCACGGAAACCGAAATGAAAGAAAAGCAGGAGCGGGTCAAGGACGCGGTGGCGGCCACCAAAGCGGCCCTGGAAGAAGGCATTATCCCTGGTGGCGGCGTCATTTTGCTGAAAGCGGCCGAAGAAATTGATTTTAAGGGTTTGGTTGGGGATGAGCTGACCGGCGCCAAGATTTTGAAAAAAGCTTTGGAAGCGCCGACCAGATTACTGGCGGAAAATGCCGGCGTTGACGGCCAGGTAGTGGTCGCTGAGATCAAAAAGCGGCTGGCCGGTATCGGCTTTGATGTTTTGACTGAAGAATACGTCGATATGATTAAGGCCGGCATTATTGATCCGGCCAAAGTCACCCGGACTGCCTTGCAAAACGCGGTTTCCGTGGCGACCATGATTTTAACGACCGACTGTCTAGTGACGGACGAGGTTGACAAGGAGAAAACTCCCCCAATGGGTGGTCCTGGCATGGGTGGAATGCCGGAGATGTAATCTCAGGGAATTTTAGGAATAGACAAATCGATTCTGTGGCAGTAAGACATTTGGTTCCGTAGAATAATATTTCTTTTTGCCAGACGAATCGCTCTTTGTTTATCTTTATGTCTGGAATATCTTTCCCAAAAGTGAATTAGTTTCCAAAGTGAGCTTTTATGGCTAACCGCCAGACGCCAAGTGTCCTTATTAGAAACATACGTTTTAACCCCGCATGGTGTCCCGGCGGGATGGCTTACTGACGGAAAACTAGCCTTAATACCAAATTTTCTGAAACCGCTCCATAGCCGTTTGAGAATATTTTTATCATAGGAATTTAATTCAAACCTGGCAAAAAATTTTAGCCGTCTTTTTTTCATTCGATGAAGGTAAAGAGAGCCCTCGGCGTCACTATAGCCGGCAAAAAGAGCCAGGAAATATTTATCATTTTTAGTCACCCAATCAGGTATTTTATCTTCCTTGGGCATTAAAAACAGAAAAGAATTATTGAGAAAAACATTAATTTCGATTGTCCCTCTTTTAGCTTTAGTCGTGGCCACTCCTCCATAAGGGGAAAACAGATTTTTTATCAAAGAGGCCTGGGCTCGTTTGGTGGTTGAACAGCGGACGGAGATAACGCTTTTTCCTTTAGAAACATTTAGGTCGCCCAATCTGAATCCAATCATATAGGCTTTTTCTGTTAAGCTCCCGCTAAAATCTTTCTTTTTATATTTACAGGCTCGGCTGGAAATTGGGCGGGATTTAATTTCGAAGTCTCTCATTTTTCGCTGTAAGCCGCCCTCACTACAGTGCAAAATTCTGGCAATTTTGTCTAAAGATAGTCCGCGAGTGCGGTATAGATATTCGAGATTTTCTTTTGAAACGCGAATTGGCCTAGTTAAGCCTAAATGTCCACGTGATTTAATTCCGTATTTTTTCATTCGATAAACAATAGTCGTATGGTTACAATTATATTTTTGAGCGATTTGGTTGGTCGAAAGTTTTTGGGACCAATATAGATTTCTTAACTCTTTTTTAGAGATTTTAAATTTTTCTTTGGCTTGGGAAATAGTTCGGATTTTTAATCGGTATTCTCTAAGAAGACGGTGAATTGGTGAACTAGAATATCCCAATCTCGAGGCGATTTGGGCAATAGACAAACCCTGGTTCTCGTATAGATTTCTAAGTTCTGATTTTGGAATAGTGATTTTATTCCAAGGCCTGGGCATTAGATTTAATATACCCAAATAAAACACGAAGGTCAAGGAAAAAATGTGGGGTTTTAAATTTCTTTATAGAAGCAGGTTTCGTGAGTTTTAGGAGTTTCTTTTAAAAAGCAATAGCCCCATTTTAGATAAAGAGTTTTTAGAAATTCATACGACTCGTCATGGTCAATGGATAAAGAAACTTTTTTAAAACCTTTCTTTTTGGCCAATGCTATTAATTCCTGCTCTAATTTTCTGCCGATTCCCTGGTTGCGATAATCCTCATTGACCCTTAGATGATGAAGATGGCCGCAGTTTTGGCCGTCAGCCAAGCCCCAGTCAGGCATGGTGTAAACTAACTGAACGGTACCCACGACCTTTCTGTATTTTTCTGCAAAAAGAATTGCCCTTTTTCCTGCCGCCATTTCCCGAAAATCTTTTTGAATATCTTTTCTGATCTTTTTAACCCTCTTCATCGGCCCTTCCTTTTTATAAAGATCAACAATCTTTTCGGACTCATTTGGTCTGGCCAGTCTGATTCTAACTTTAGAAAGCTCGACTTTTTCCATGAGGCTATTTTATCACGTCGAATTTAAAAGTGGTTTTTTAATAGAATACATTCATGGATGAATTTACGGCCAGAATTAAAATTACCCCCGCGATTTCGGCATTCCTTAAAAACCACGCCGCCAGCTTAAAAATGCTTCCTAAGCCCCTTGAAAGTTATTGGAAACCAAAAGGTGTTGGTCTCCGCGACTTTCCGCCTGGCCAAAAGGCGATTAGAATTCGGATTTTCCCGGACACTTCCAAAATTGCCGTGGTGGAAGAGTTAAATACTTTGCTTGAAAATGGCAGCTATACAAACAGCCGAATCAAACTTTTTGAGGGGATTCTGACTGAATCAGAATTTTTTTTGAATAACAAGGGCTATGAAAAATGGGCAGAGAATCATTTGGTTTCAATAGAGTACCAATTAAAACTGGCCGACGGGGCCACAATCAAGGCCTTGGAAGAAGAAATTGACGGGAAAAAGACTTTCGTCAAATTTGAGGCCGAAAATGAAAAAGATATTGAAGAAGCCGTTGGGGCGATGGGTTTGACCAAAAAGGATTTAATTTTTGCCAACCGCGCCGAGCTCCTGGCCAAACAAATGGGCTTACTTTAGCCTCCAGGCGACTAAGCCGTACTGCTTAATCTTTTCCCGGTAGTTAGGAAAACTGTACCAAATCTTTTTGGCATCTTGGGGCGAAGAAACCGAGGGCATAATTTCTTTGAGGTCAATTTTGGCCAATAATTGATCAAGGCCGGCAAAAAGGGAAACGCCGGCAACCTGTTTTTCCAGCCGGTCCTGGCCGCAGACAAAAACCAAGACATCGCCTATCTTTATCTTTTGATACTTAGGTGTGGCAGCACGCGTCTCGATGGTCTTCTGGCCGGCCTTGATGGCTTCAAAAACCCAGCGGTCGGTTTCTCTAATGAGTAACAAGCGCTTAGCCATTTTTGTTAGAGGTGAGAAAAGATTTGTAAATTATTTCGGGGATAGATTTTATCGAAAGAAAAAATCGTCTCAATACCATACTTTTGGGCGATGGCCAGGTTTAAACAATCCGGCCAGGAAGTACCTTTTTTATTTTGAGCGATAAAAATTTCGTCCGCCAATTTTTCCAGCTCGCTGGATAAAGGGATAACGGTAATTTTTTTCTTTTTGGCCTCTTTCAGAAAAGCACTCGCCATTTTTTGGGAAACGCGATGAGAAATCACCGAAGCGGCTTCGGGGATAGCCAGAGGAGAAGCAAAAAGACTGGCTGACTTAATCTTTTTAGCGATTTTTAGAGCTCTCGCGTGATTGGAATCGTCTATTTTGGAAAGCGCCACCAGGGCGTCGGCGTCGATTAAAAGATTCATCATTTTAGTCCGTAGAGATATTGGTCCAGGTTGCCGGATAAATCTTTTGGCCCGCCCACAATCTTCAGATCCGCCAATCCTAAAAGGTCGTTGCCCGTTTTTAAATTGGTCTTTAACCCTTTGGTTAGGGCGCTTCTGATGATTTTGGCCAGGGGCAAGCTTTCCTGCCGGGCGACAATCAGTAATTGATTATACAAATCTTGAGGTAAATAAACTTGAGTTCTGATCACGATAGACATATATTACCAACACATATGTCACTTGTCAAGTGTTGTTTGGCCAAGAGCCAGCAGATAACCTCGTGCCCGCTCCATTAAAGGATAACGGTTGGCAGTCGCCCAGAATTTCCGGCCGTGGTTGGGGACCAGTAAATGAGTCAATTCGTGAACGAGAATAGCGTCCAAAACCCATTGGGGCACCTTTTTGAGTTTGGCCGAAATTCTGATGCTGCTCCGGCGGGGCGAGCAGCTGCCGTGCAGACTGTTTTGGTTGGTGGACCAGCAAATCGAGGCGTAGTTGAGCTGGCCGTCAAAATACCGTTGATTTAAGAGGTGGGCGCGTTTGGCCAAGTCGGCGTTGCTGGGGGTGGCCCGCCTTTTGGTGGCCGACCGTTTAAATTTAGCGATGATTTTTTCCGCCTGAAAAGGGGGAATCAGGGCCGGCAGCCGGATGTACAAAACCCCGTTTTTAATCCTCGCCGAAGCGGTTCTTTGCCGCCGCCAGCTTTTGATGACTTTAATTTCCATGGCTCTAATTTTAGCAGAATGCTGCTTGATGGATAGCAAAGATTGTGATAAAAGGATAAAGGATGAAAGAAATTCACCGAGAAGACGCTCATAAGTTCCAAAATAGCCCTGTTTGTGCGGCTTTCGAATATCCACTGGGCGATAGAGATATTAATGGCGCCGTTATTGAGTTGACGGGTCGATATCCAGATAAAGGGCGAGTGGTAAATTTGCGATGCAAGGAGTTGGCTTATATTGTTCAGGGATCTGGAAAGTTGGTGGTGGAGGGAAAAGAAGTCGAACTTAAACAGGGAGA
>CAZTHI010000013.1:5686-21320 GCA_964613135.1 uncultured Gammaproteobacteria bacterium | reverse complement strand
AAAAAACTCGCCGGTCTCGGCGAGTTTAATTTCCAAAACGCAAAATCGCCGGACCTATTTCCCGGATAATTTGCGCCACCAAGCTAGGGTGGTTTTCTTAATCTTGTCCAACATGAGGATATTCTACCTTGGTTGCCCCTGGCTGTCAAGTGTGGTAGAATTTAGACGTCATGCGGGGTAGTGTACAGCCGCACGTGAGGCTAGTAGAATGGGCCCTTTAAAAAGTAATTCTTAAAGAGAACTCAGCTATATCGGTGGACACCCTGATTTTACATCAGGACAATACCGAGGGAACCCCGCGAAGCTTTAGCGAAGTGGGGACTCCGTAGAGACTACACGCTGGGCTCCCGCCAAAATTGTAATTTAGGCGGGATGAAGATATAGTCCTACCCTTACAGTAATGTAAGAAGGTGCATAATCTCACAGACCTGGCGCAACTCCAGGCCCCGCAACTAATTGACGAACCCCTATCTATGGGATAATATATCTCTAGGTAGGGGTTTTATTTTGAGCGATAATATCGCGAGAAACAAACTTGTTTATCATGGCTAAATCGCGGCTAAAATTTGAGGCCAGAAAGCTGCGGGTGGAGGGTGAAAGTATAAAAGTAATTGCTAAAAAGCTTTCTCTTTCCCCCAGCACCGTCAGTCTCTGGTGTAAAGACGTCAAGCTTTCCCCTGAACAAATAAAAGAATTGGAACGCCGAGCACACGATCCCCAATATGGAAAGCGGTTAGAAAATTCTCTTAAACAACAAAGGATAAGAATAGAAAAAACTAAAAACCTGTTTAATGAGGGAATTAAACAGGTTGGAAAACTAACTCCAAGGGAATTATTTATAGCCGGAATCTCTCTTTATTGGGCGGAGGGTTTTAAAAGTGATAGCCAAGCTGGTTTTTGCAACTCTGATCCTAATATGGTAAAATTTTTCTTGGTTTGGCTGGGAAATCGTTTCGGGTACAAAAACGAGGATTTGAGATTAAGAGTTGGTCTAAATGAAAGTTTTTGTGACAGGACAGAATCAATTGAAAATTTTTGGTCAGAAATAACTGGAATTTCCAAAGAACAATTCCAAAAACCGTTTTACCAAAAGGTTAAGTGGAAAAAAGAATACGAACATCCGGAAAATTATCACGGGGTTTTAAGAATTAGAATAAGAAAAAGTACTGATTTTTTAAGAAAAATTCGAGGATTTATCGAAGGGTTGAGATTAAACACGGCAGGGTAGCTCAATGGCGGAGCGGTGTCTTCATAAGGCAACGGCTGCGGGTTCGACTCCCGCCCCTGCTACTGAAAAAACAAATTCCACCATTTCCGCCAATTGGGGATTTCGGGAGCCGCCGGCTTTTCTTCCCGGCCCAATACCTGTGCCAGATTGGGCGGCAAAATAACCACTGTTTCTCCCGGCTTGGCCATGTTAAGTTTATTGCGCGCCTCTTCTTCGACAAATTCTGGGGATTGAAAGTAGGCCTTTTTTTCTAACAATTGTTTTTGTTCTGCGGCCAGCTTTTGGGCCTTTTCTTCCACCAATTTAACCCGATCGCCCGCCCGCAAAAGCCTGGTGATATCCTTAGTGAGGTTTATTATAAGACCCAGCCCTACGAGCGTTATAGTAAAAATTACAATTCTTTTTCTCATGCTAACTCTTGACAGCCAAATTAGTCAATGTTATTATGGGTTGAATTAACATGTCTGATTTAAAGAATTTAAGTACTGCTGAGCAGGGCTTTTTGGAACAGCTTCAAAAAGACAAGCGCTCTTATTCCACCATTTTAGCATACCGGGCTGACTTGAATCAGCTGATTGTGTTTTTGGGGCAAAAGCAAATCACCCAGACCACCTCTGTTAATTCCGAGCATATTGAGCAATTTAAAGAACAGCTGCTGGGTAAAAAATACACCCTCAAGTCCATCTCCCGCAAGCTTAATTCGATCAAAAGTTTTTTTCGCTTCTTAACCCTGAAAAAAATCATCGAGGCCGATCCGGCTATCTCTGTCCCCCACCCTAAATTTGAAATTGCCCCGCCGAGAATCCTTTCCAGGATGGAATATCGCGCTCTCCGTGACGTCGCCAGAAACGATGTCCGCATGGCCGCTATCATCGAATTACTTTTGCAAACCGGTTTAAGAATCGGCGAGCTGGCCAGGCTGGAGCTGTCTGATGCCACCGACAAAGAAATTAAAATTGCCGCCTTTAGTTCCCAGCCGGCCCGCGCGGTCCCCCTCAACCAATCTGGTAAAAGAGCGGTCGACCGCTATTTGGATATCCGGCCCAAAGCCCAAAGCCAGGGCCTTTTCATCACCAAAACCCAACGGCCGATGTTGGTCCGTAATATCCGCTCGGCCATCAACCGCTATTTCCGGCTCTCGGGCATTAAAGACGCCACCGTCAACGACCTGCGCCACACTTTTATCGCCCAGCAGCTGACCACTGGGGTTTCCCCGGTTTTAATCCAGCGGATCGTCGGCCACAAACGGCTCTCCACCACGGAAAAATATCTGGACCTTTTGAAAGACAAAATCCAATCCAGCGAAAAACTCGAGGAACTCTAATTAAAACATCTTAATTCAATCTTTTTATGGCAAAAAAAGAATTTCTTGAACAAATTGAGGCACAGAGTAAAGCACAGAGAGATACCAGAAGGCTTGCTGCAGCCGCTCTAGCAAGAGAAAAAACAAAGTGGATGACCTTTGGGATCAAATTAATCCAATAAGAGTTCTTGAAGAAATCAAAAAAGCCTGCGGGCAGGGTGATTTAGAACCTTTCGAACGTTTAGGTTGGCAACATGAGCAAGATGGGGAGACGGAGACAAGAGGAGTGGCGCTAGTTGATCTCCCGCTTCCGGATCTTGGAGTGGACGTGGAGGATGAATTGTCTTACAATACACGAATAGCAATCCAGATCTTGTGTCTGGCCAAGGAAGACGAACCTATCGAACCTATAGTCATTATTGCGGGGGGTAGCCAGTGTACCAGACGGGATCCAACAAACGATCCCCAGGAGGAATCTGGTTCGGGAGACTACTTCTATAAAGAATTGAGCCCTGGTGACCCAAACTTTACAGATAAATTTGATAATGCAGTTCAAGAAGCATGGGAAAACCGGGCCTGGAGAACACCCGATGTCCCTGAAATTCATGAATCTTATTATAGTGTATAAAATTCCCTTCTTGACAAAAAGATTATTTTAAGATAATCTTTAATCATGGGTATACAAACAATTTCTACCAAAGAATTACGAGAAGATTTCTCCCAGGTGAGGGCGGCCATGGCAGCCGGCCAATCTTTGGTGTTGCTTTACCGTTCTAAACCCCTGGCGGAAATCAAACCTTTCCAACGGCCGAAAGCCAAAATGAGATTATTTAGCCAGCAACAAATAAAACAATGGATTGCCGATGACCAATTAACGGCAAAAGAGCAAAAACAAATAGATGCCATCATTAAAAATCTTTCTTGATGCTTCGGTTGTTTTGGCCGGGCTTGCCTCCTCTACCGGCGGCTCAAGAAAAATATTGGCAGCCGCCAGGGATAACAAAATTAAATTGCTCACGACTCCCTTTATAATCCAAGAAGTTGTCAATCATCTTCAAAAATTAGATATTGAGCCGAGTCAATTAGAGACCCTTCTTTCCCGCAAAACAATCCACCTGATGGCTAATCCCCATGAGAAAATAATAGAAAAATTTAGTAAAACTAGTTCTGATCCCAACGATGCTCATGTTCTTGCCGGCGCCAGCTTATCAGGAGCAATTGCTCTTATCTCTTTGGATAAAAAACACCTTTTGACTCCCAAAGTTAGAAAAACTCTTAAACCAATGTTGGTTAAATCCCCCAAAGAATTTTGGAGGTGGGTCAGAAAGTCAAATTGACATCCACCTTAACCAAATGCTAATATCAATCCAATGGCCGAGTTGACCGGCGAACGGAGAGTCTCTTCTGAATTCTTTACTAATTTGGCTGTCGCTTGGTTCTCGGGAGGAGTGATCACCCCGGTGATAGTCAGGCCAAAAACAATTCAAGAACTGCTTGTCTTCTCGCTTTTGGGAATATTGGGGACGATTTTTTCTTTAAGGGCGGCATCCCTAATCGCCAGAGGAGGAAAATGATTAATACTGAAGATATAAAACTCGTTTACGCCCTGGCAATTATTTTTACGAGTATATTAGCTATTTACGCCTATTGGCGATTTAAAAAATAGGAAGAAAGTGGGCGATATTTTAACTTACAATATTATCTATATTCTTGCCGCCGTTTTAGGGGGAATCGCCCTCTGGCTGTTTTTCATCAAAACCGGCCGCTAATCCAAACCAGCGAAAAATTCGAAGAACTTTAAAGCCCTTCTCCAAGAATCTTTTCCGCCCCTGCCCGCTCTTGAGGCGTAAATGTCTCAATGGCGGCCGCATCAATTGCCCGGCAACTATCACCCTGGGGATTTCTGTCGCAGAAAAACAAGGAGCAAAGGCCTGGGACTCAGAAGACTTAAAGCATGCTTATCTTCACGAACTGGGGCATGCCATCTTAGAGGGTCAGCCTCAAGCCACGAAAAAGCCCTGCAAACCCATGACCCGCTTGTTGCAATTACACAAACACCCCTAGAACAAATCGCCTCAAATAGGACTAGAAAAATAATCAGGAAGAGCGGCTATTTTGACAAGTTTGAAAAATAGCGAAAAACTCGAAGACCTATTCGTTGCAATAGCCTGCGCCACCCCGAGACTCTTCGTATTTAAAGCTTTTCACCAGGTGATCTAAAACAACCAAATACTCTTTACCAAGATCACTATCTAATATCCACTTGGGAACCTCTGCTTTTATCACTGATTTTTCTGTTTTCCCAGCATTCATTTTTTCTGAAACAAGAATGTAATATACAAATACTGAAGTCTTTGGTGTATTCGATTTAGATTTTCCTTGAAGTCTGTAAACTATATTTTTTCCTGCAGAGAAAGACTCCTCTCTAATATTCTCCATGCTGTTTTTAGTTTCCAGCAACATTCTATTTAGCTCTTCTTCTGGATTAACAAATTGAGAGTATCCCCTAAGAATAATCGCATATCTTGTTTCTATGCTTATTAAATTTAACGCTATTGGTTCTGGGTTTAGCCCTACTATCACAGGATAATTGGCTTCGTTTGTGGTTTCATAAGCAGCAATATGCCAACCGTTTGGATACTCAAATACCCAGTTAAGACAAGGTACAGGTGATATTCCCGTCTTTCTCCATTCATAAGACTTGGGTGTTCGGCTAACTGAGGGGGACAGAACCGATGGTTCATTAGAGGCAATTTCTATCTTATCTTTGGTAATTAGATTATTCTTCACCCTGCTCATATTAAAACAACCGGCTATCAAAGCTAGAATTAAGACGGTAGTAGAAATCATCCAATAGTTAATTTTCCGCTTTGAGGGAAACTGCTGATTTGTAGAATTTGGCCCTGTGGATTGAGTGTTCATTACAGCAATAATACCACACCCTATAAACAGGCTTCGTGCACCCGCTTTTGTGGGCCAAGATGGATTCGAACCATCAAACCTTCATCTTATAGCGCGCCCTGCGCGATATATCGAAAGCGGGTGGGCCTGGAATGAGTCGAACATTCTTCCGTACTTTATAAGAGTACTGCTTTGCCGTTAAGCTACAGGCCCGCTTTCGCTATAAGCAAAGCTTACAAGCTCCGCTTATAAGGTTGGCGCTCTACCACTGAGCTACTGACCCGTAGATGAATTATAACAAAAAGGGGGTGAGGGGCAAATCAGAGGCGGGCGCGCTGGGTGATCTCCGCTTCCACCAACTCCCGATCGCGGCCGTAGCGTAGGCGTGACAGCTGTTTGATCATTTCTGCCATCTTCGGGTTGCGCTGTTTCTCCAAGGCGGCCATATCTTTCGTCAAGTCCATCGAGAAGGCCGGCACCGGCTCGTTGTGGACGATGGTTTTAATATAGGCGTGGTAACGTTCGATATTTAACAGGTCGTCTTCACCAAAAGTTGGCGCAAACCAATGCTGGAGAAAGTTGGCGTCGGTCACCCCGATATTGAAAGAAATGATCGTGCCCACGTTGCCGAAAACGGCATTTTTAATCTCCTCTTCCATCTGGCCAACAAACTGGTTGGCGACGCACAAATTAAGCTTAAATTTGCGCGCCTCGGAAAGTATCTGGGCAAAATCCGGGGTGGCAAAATTTTGAAACTCATCCACGTAAAAGTAAAAGTCTTTGCGTTTCTCTTCCAGCGTATCCGACCGGCTCATCGCCGCCATCAGGATTTTGGGCACTAAGACCAAACCCAAAAAGGAAGAGTTTTCTTCCCCGATCTTGCCTTTAGCCAGATTGATGATCAAAATTTTACCCTCGTCCATCACTTTACGGAAATCAAAAGACGATTCGGACTGGCCAATAATATTGCGCATCATTTTGTTGGTGACAAACCGGCCGAACTTGGAAACGATGTAGTCCAACACCTCGGATTTGTGGAAATCGGCGGTGTTGGCAATCTGATCGGTCCAATAGCGCCGAACCAGAGGGTCGGTCACTTTCGGCAACAGTTCCTGGACAAATTTCGGATCCTGCAGGCAGCGCATGACTTCTACAAATGTGTTACCCGGCTCGGACATGACCGTCAGCATGCCGTTGCGGATAGCGTGCTCAAACCGCGGGCCGACAATGCCGGTCTTATACGGGTCGTAAAGTTTATACATCAAGTTGATAATCGAAGAAGCCACCATGTGTTTTTGATCTTCGGTCGTCGCGTCAAGCAGGTTTAAGCCCATAGGCCTTTCCATATCGGAAACATCAAAGTAAATGACATCTTCAGCCCGTTCCGGCGGAATAAAGTTAAGCAGGTCCTCGGCCAAATCATGCGGATCGATTAAACACACTCCCCGGCCGGCGCGAATGTCCTGCAAAATCAAATCCCGCATTAATTCGGTTTTGCCGACGCCGGTCTTGCCGATGATGTAAACATGGCGGCGGCGGTCGGAATCGGAGAGAAAAACCTCGCGCGTCGTCCCCCGATAGGTCGATTTGCCCAAAAACAAACCCTCTTTAGGGATCTGCATCGGGGCGGGCGCCCGCTTGGAATAAAGCCAGAAGATGTGCGGCGTTTCGATTTGTTTATTGGGAAAATGAAAAACCGTCGCCAGCTCTTCGGAGTTCAAAATCGTCCGGTTACCCCAAAAACGTAAAATCGGTTGGTAGCGGTAAATAAAATCAATCATAAAACCGGTCTTCAGCCAATTTTTATGGCCGCCAAATTGATTTAAATCCGAAGAAAACTGGGCAAAAGCCGACTTAATGTTGCTCAAATGAGAATCGGCCGCTTCCTGGGTGGGGGCGCACACCACAATCCTGACGGTCGTGATGAAGCCCGGTTTAGAACATTTATTTTCAATTGCCTCGAGTGTCCGGGCATCCACCCTAAATTTGGCTTTGGTAGGATCAGATTCGGATTTTTTAATACCAGAAACATAGCTGCGGCCCAAAGATTGCCAGTTGCTTTCGGCCGGGGAAACCATAATCTGAATCGCCGCCCCCTCTTCATCCTCCATCCTGGCCAGAGCGGTGGTCATCAACGACAAAGGATCAGTGGGCAAATCCTTATAAACTTTGATCGGCCGGTAGGCCGTCTGTTTGAATTCCAGCTCGGCAAAAGCGACGCGGCCGTTTTCGGAAAAAATATTGTATTCCGGCACTTCGACAATATCGGCATCCGAATAGGCGCCGTTGATCTGCTTTTCGACCAAATCCCGCAGCTTCCGGGGCACAGAAACATAAAAACGGATATCCTCATGACCGGCCACAATCTCAAAGGAAATATGAGGTTGGAGTTTCAGGAATTTGAACCGGCCGCCTTTTTTAATGGAATAAAGTGAAGCCATCATTTGCTCGGCCGCGTCAATTTTAATTTCGTTGTTGAAAGGCACGGCCACTTGAAGCAAAACGTAGTCCAACGAGTGTTCTTCCCTTTTATGGTGCCGCCACCACAAAATTAACCCATAACTAACAACTGATAACAAAACCAAAAAAACAACCGAGAAGACTGCTATTGCTAACCAGTATTGAAAAGTTAAAATTAACGCGTCAAGCTGTGCCATTTTTGTAGATAAATTTGCCTCCCGCTATCTTTAATAATCTCTTGGTCCACTCCGCCAGCCACCGCAAGGAATAAATGATTTTTACATGAAGAGCCTGGTTCATCTGGTCGTCCGTCAGCGGCAAGGTCACCGTCACCTGCTGAGGCGCGGTATTGTCCATGACCGTGGCCCCGGAGTCATCCGTGACCGGCTGGGGCAAATAAATTTCCGCTCCCGGCACCGCTTCGACATGTTCTATTTCCGGCGGAATTTCCGGTGTCTCCGGCCTTTCCGTTAGCAGACCGGTTTCTTGTTCGGAATTAACCGTTTCTTTCGAGGGCAGGGTCATAACCAAATAATATCACAAATTCTATCTACTTTTTAAAACTCGGTCGTGTGGACCAATGCGACAAAGCCTAATACCATCCCCGACTTTTTGAAAGCTTAGACGCCAAAACTGATCGATTCTGGCTTCCCAAAATTGCAACTTGCCAAACTCTCCTTTCATTTTTTTAACTCGCAGTGAAGGGTAAGACAAATTCAAGGAAAGAGTTTTCAGTTGCCTTTCGGCTTTTTTCTTAACTGATGGCGGTAATTTTTGAAAATCTTTTTTAAAACTGGCCGAAAGAAGCAGTTTCATTAAATTATTTTCTAAGTTCGGCAATCAATTGGTCGGCCGAATTAAAAGTTTTAAAATTGCCCCTGGCAAAATCTTTCTCCGCCTCAAGATTGGCTTTTACCCACCATTCCGGGCTGCCATATCTGGGGTGAGCTAATTTTTTCAAAACAACGCCCACTCCCTGGCGGACCAACTCGGCCATGCTCGTTTTATATTCGGTGGCCAAATATTTTAAGGCCTTCCAGTCCTCCTCCGGCAAACTGATATTGGTAGTGACGTAATCGCTTCCGTTGGACATATTAGCCATATCATACAATTGTACAATTGTATTGTCAATGCCCTAAATATTTAAATCTATGGGCTTCCAAAAACATCCTCTTTTGCCCTCTTTATCTGAACAGGATCTTCTAGTAGCAATCCCTTGTACAGCTTAATTAAAAGAGGAACCACTCCACATTGGTCGCATTTCCCCCAGCCACACTTGCCCTTATTTTCCTGGTAAAGCTTCCGGCAAAGGGTAATTTCTCTTTCAAAAACCTCTTTATTGATAATGTTTTTCTTTAATCCGGTTTTGCAGGTTAAATTCTTATCTTTCATTTAGCCTTCCTTCTAAAAGATTAATTACTTTAGGCAAATCTTCTTTAAAACTTTTGGGCAAGCTTTTGATCATTTGTTTTATTTTCTCAAGGGGAACAAAGTTTATTGATGCTACCCCTTCTTTTTTATTCGGAGAAACCCCTTCCCTACAGATAATTTTAAATACCCTCATAAAGCTGGAAACGCCATCCTCGGGCGTAAGCTTGCCAACCGGAATTAAATTTACGCCTGTAAGATTTAATTCCTCCCTCAATCCCCTCACGGCCGCTTCTTCATAGGTTTCTCCAGACTGAACATGCTCTCCGCAAGAAAAGTCGTAGCAATTCGGAAAGATTCTCCTGGTGGAGTCTCTTTTAGGAAGGAGTATCTCTTTCTTTTGGTTAAAAACAAAAATATTTACAACTCTATAGTTTCGGAGACCCCGCGAATAAACGATATTCCTCTCTTCGCGGCCAATAACATTATCTCTCTCATCTACTAAATCTAAATACTCTTTTGCGTTTGTTCTGATCATCAGGAGCGCAACTCGACGCCGGGGATAATCTTTTTAACCACTCGCAAAAAACTCTCCATCTCCATTCTACTATACGGCTTGAGTTTAGTAAATTTGGGGTCAAGGCAGTTTTTAGGCTGAAAGGTTTGCAAAAACCAAATCAAACTCGTGATACGTGATCCGTGAGACGTGAGACGCAATATCTGCCGGGCCATTCGGAGTAAAGCTTTTTCGTCGTGAATTGTTGGCACCACGGTTGTCCGCAGCTCAAAAGGCAAACCGGCCTTTAAAATAATTTTCAGGCTTTTAAGCCAAATTTCCGGGTCAAAACTCTTGAGCCCAACTGTCTTGGCGTAGGTTTTATCCAAGGGGGCCTTAAAATCTAAAGAAAGATAATCAAGCAATCGCGGTTTCTGAGCCAGAAGTTTGTTTAAAACCTCCGGGGCTGTCCCATTGGTTTCGATCATGGTGGCAAAGCCCAATTTTTTCAGCTTATCTAAAAATGCCGGCAAATCGGGCTGCAGCGTCGGTTCCCCGCCGGTCATCGCCACCCCGTCAATCCACTGCCGACGTTTTGCCAAATCCGCCCAAATTTCTTTTTCGGAAAGTGGTGACTGCTTTTTTATTTTTTGCGGGTCCACCAAATCGGCATTATGGCAAAAGGGGCAACGAAAATTACAGCCGGGGACAAAAATAATTGAGGCAATCTTTCCCGGCCAATCAATCAATGTGGTACCTTGGTAGCCGGCGATTTTCACTTATTTAAACTTGATACTCTTGCCTAAGCCCAAATTCCGCTCTTTTACCGTCGTTCCATTGGGCCACCGGCCGCAAATAACCGACAACCCGGGAATAAATTTCGCATTTGCCGCCGCAATCAGGACAAACGGAGATTTCGCCCTTAAGATACCCATGGGAGGGGCAAACGGAAAAAGTCGGTGTCAAAGTATAATACGGCAGGTGATAATTTTCGGCGATTTTCTTCACCAAACTTTTGACTACGCCAATATTAGCTGGACTCTCCCCCAAAAAGCCATGAAGGACAGTGCCGCCGGTGTATTTGGTTTGTAAATCATCCTGCAAGTTAAGAGCCTTAAAAAGATCGTCGGTAAAATTAACCGGCAAATGGCTGGAATTGGTGTAAAAAGGTGCCGCACCCTTTTTGTATTCCACTTCGTTGGCACAAATAATCTGCGGATAAATTTTCTTGTCAATCTTGGCCAGCCGGAAACTGGTCCCTTCTGCCGGCGTTGCCTCCAGGTTGAACATCTGGTCGGTCTCCTTTTGAAAAATAAGCAGCTTTTCCCGCATAAAGTCCAAAATTTCCAAGGCAAAATCATGGCCCTCGGTTTCGGCGACATTTTTGCCCATAAAATTCAGCAACGACTCGTTCATACCGATAATACCGATGGTATTAAAATGGTTCTTCCAATAAGCGCCGAAGCGTTTTTTAACTGATTCCAGATACACCCGGGAATAGGGATAAAGCCCTTTTTCGGTCAAATTTTCAATCACATCACGTTTCAAAAGGAGCGCTTCCTTGGCCAAATCAACCATCTTTCCCAAGCGGCTGAAATAGTCTTTTTTTGTTTTGGCCAAAAAGCCGATACGCGGCAGATTAATGGTGATAACGCCCAAACTGCCGGTTAACGGATTGGCACCGAATAAGCCGCCGCCGCGCTTGGTTAATTCCCGATTGTCCAACCGCAACCGGCAGCACATGCTGCGCGCGTCTTCCGGTTTCATATCGGAATTAATGAAATTGGAAAAATACGGCAAACCGTATTTGCGGGTCATTTCCCAAATCCCTTCGTAATTAGGATTGCCCCAATCAAAATCCTTGGTAATGTTGTAGGTGGGAATGGGAAAGGTAAAGACCCTGCCCTTGGCATCACCGGCAATTAAGGCTTCGGCAAAAGCCTTGTTGAACAGATCCACTTCTTTTTGGAAGCTGCCATAGGTTCTTTTTTGAGGTTTGCCGCCGATAATGACCGGCTCTTTGGCCATAAACTTAGGCACTTTTAAATCCATAGTCACGTTGGTAAAAGGGGTGTTACCGCTGATAAAAACCTTACCATGCCTTCGGGCAACTACGGTTTCGTTTTCAGTATTGGGACACCAAATTATCCCCGCGTAAGGAACTTGGCTGACTTTGGTTATATAAGTGTCTTGGTGTTTGATAAGTCTTAAAACATAAATCGTTTTGGTGCCAATCGTCGGTTTTCTGGCCAAAACAGTTGAGCCGTAACCAGCGTTGACGGCAATTGCCTGTAAATCATTCAGAAGTTCAATATCCGAGACGGCGATTTTGGTTTCTTCAAATCCTTCCGCCTTAAGATAAGTATCCAGAAATAATTTTGATTGCCGCTGGCTCATCTTGAGAAGAATTTCGGGAATGAACTTAACATTTTCTTTACTGAACCACTCATGAATTTTTTTGGAAGATTCAGCGTTAAGCCTCATTCTTTGCACGGGCTCACCTAAACCGTGCTGGGTATATTCATCAAATTTATAACCAAAATAAGTCAATAAGTTTTTGATTTCTTCATAATTATCCTTGTTTCTTACGGCTGATTGATAAATACTGACCCGATAACAACAGCGGTGTTTCCCTGGCCTCTCAATACTCCCTTCACCAATAATCCAGGCCATTAATTTAATTTGTTCGTCGCTTAGGGCCTGGTCCTTTTTAGAATTGGCCGCCGCAACGGGAATTATAAAAGGTGATTTTAGCCTGACAATCTCCTCTATCGGCTCCAGGGCATAATTTTCGGTCTGAAATTTTTTCCTGACAACTCGGTGTTTGGGAGAAATTAGCTGATCCTGAATACGATTTTTCAAATTATACATTGGGCCGCTGTATTTTTTCCTAAACACGCTTTTTACTTGTTTTTCTTCAATCAATCCCTTTTTGAGATTAAAAGTTTTAATGATCGTCCCCTCTTTTATCTGATCGTGAGTCCTCCATCCCTCATTGGTCAAAATCTCGGTATCTTCGGAAAAACATTGAAAGCCTACCCGGGTGGGCACGTTCATGTTAAACAAAAAGGCCTGAATCTCCTGTTTGACTTGCTTAAAGGTCAAATGATCATAAGCGATAAACGGCGCCATCAGAGTGTCGAAATTGGAAACCGCCTGCGCCCCCGCTGTTTCTCCCTGGAGGGTGTAAAAAAGATTGACCAACTGGCCTAGGGCGCTGGAAAGATGCTTCGGCGGCTGACATTCGATCTTCCCGGAAACACCGCCAAAGCCTCTGACTAAAAAGTCCCGCAAGTCCCAGCCGCAACAATAAGCCGCCAGCATCTGTAGGTCATGGAGGTGGAAATCGCCGTCAAGATGAGCCTCGCGGATGTAAGCGGGGTAAATTTTGTTGAGCCAGTAATTTGAGGAAATGACCGAAGCCACGTGATTATTCAGCCCCTGGAGGGAAAAGGCCATGTTGGAATTTTCTTTGACCCGCCAGTCGGCCTCGCTCAGATAATCGCCAATCAATTCATCGGAGTCAATCAGGGAATAAATGCTACGGATGCGGTTGTGCAGATCACGGTAAAGAATATAGGCCCGGGCCACGTCAAAATGCTTGCCCGCCATCAACGCCTCTTCCACCATATTTTGGATTTCTTCAACGCCGGGGACCGTATGGCCGTCATATTTCTTTTCGAGCTTTTCGACCACCTGAGCGGTCAGGCGGAGCACCCGCTCGCCGTCTTTCTCGCCCACGGCCCGAAAGGCCTTCTCGATCGCGCGGTGGATTTTTTCCGGATTAAACTTAACCACGCGGCCACTCCGTTTGCGGATTTTTTTGACCGTCAATGGCACAGAGCCGGTTAACTCTGATTTTTTTAACATATAAGCCTGCCCCAAAAAATAACTAAGAAAGTGGGTCTATCTTACCAATTACCCATCGGAGGCTGTCAACCACCAATTAAGATATCAAACTACCTCAACAGGCTGTCAATCACTAACTTTTGGGGCTCGCCAACTTTTTCCCGCACTTCCAACAAGACTTCCTTGTGTTTTAAGGTGGCTTGGCCAAGAGTCTTTAACAAAGCATCGGCGTCTCGGCCGTTACTTTTAGCCAACGTGGCCTGGGCCATCGCTTGCTCCAAATATTTCTCGCCTTTAGTTAGCGTGGAAATACCCAGATCAACCTTGCCGCCCTCAATTAACGCCTTGCCGGCCCCTAATCTTTTGTCGGCCAGCAGTAATAACGTTTGGCCTTTTTTCAAGGGATCAACGGTTAACCAAAGCCAAACACGGTCCCGAATCATCTTTAAGGGATACAACATGTGATCGGGCAAAACCCCCGGGTAAGCCAAAAAGTAATCAACCGGCGCAGGCTTTTGAACCACCGGTGTGGGCGTTGCTTTGGCGCTTGGCTTGGCCGCCGTTAAAGCGACTGTCTTGATGACTGAAGTCGTTAAAATTCCCAAGGCAAAAACCAGAGCCGCTAAAATCAAGCCTAAATTTTTAAATTCAAATTTTAAATTTTTAATTGTTGTTTCACCCCCCTTCCCTTTTTTATCTAATCAAAGTATATCACTATTTATTCTCCCCTTTTGTAAAGGGAAGAAGGTCTTCCTTGGTGAGAAGCCTGGATTTTGAGCAGTTGGCCACCATCGCCACGCTTGGTTTGTGAGAAAAACCAACATATTCTACCGGTTTGCCTTTTTCTTTTGCTTTTTTAACTGCGGGCAAAAGGTCGGTATCCGAAGAAACAAGAATAATTTTGTCACAAAAATTCTCGTAAACGGCCACAAGCATATCAACCGCCATATTAACATCCACGCCTTTCTCCCGGAATTTTCCGTCTGACTTAAGAAGATATCCCAGGGAGTAGTTAAAAGAGTGATTTTTAAGATGAGCCAGGAGCCGACGTTGACTTTTAAAAAGTTTTAGAGTTTTTTCGGTGCCGTCAGTCCGGACGGCGCCAATGTAATAATTGGCTTGAATCACTTTATCAGAACCGGCTAGCCATTTTTTAAAACCGGTAAAATCGAAATCAAGAAGATGATGAAGCCCCAGCTCTTTTAATTTAAAGTAGAAATTGCTTCCGTCTATCAGAACAACACATGTTTTTTGCTTCATTTTGATAAAAAAATCCCGCAAAGGCCTTGCGGCGTTGCGGGAGATTTTAGTAGCTAAATACTAACATAGTCTAACAATCGTTGTCAAGCGGCTCACCTAAATAAAATGATCGGCCAGCTCCAGAAAACATGCAGCAAAATGCTGGAGGCAAGATTGCCGGTGCGGCTGAAGACGAAACTAGCGCCCAGACCAAAAACAAAAACCAAAAATAGATAGCTCAACATCACTCCAGGCGTGTAGCCTAAGATAAAAACGCCCACCGGCAGATGAATCAAGGCAAAAAGTAAACTCGCCACAATATTGGCGAGCCATTCGTTTTTCCACAGCAGTCGCAGGCGGCTAAAAATATAGCCCCGAAAAACCGTTTCTTCGGTAAAGGCGGTCGCCAAAGAAAGGCCGATCGTCCCCAGAAAAAAGGCGGGAGTATAATCCAGAGGTATTAAATTCAGACCTTTATATTTAAAAATGTTGGTCAGTAAGCCCTCCAAGGCAAAAATCATGCCCAAGCCGATACCCCAATATAAAGAGGGAAACAGCTTCTTGGTGGTGAAACCCAGCGAAGAAAGGGGCTGGCGCTCCACTTTTCTGACCAACCAGAACGTCGGCGCCAACCAAACTAAGGGTTTTAAAATCAGCTCCGTGACCCAGGCGGGCGGTTCGGGAAAATAGCGAAAAATCGTCCAAACCACAAAGATAAA
Organism: uncultured Gammaproteobacteria bacterium; assembly: GCA_964613135.1. Taxonomy (GTDB): domain Bacteria; phylum Patescibacteriota; class Microgenomatia; order PFEM01; family CAZTHI01; genus CAZTHI01. The sequence continues at coordinate 5,757 of CAZTHI010000013.1, read as the reverse complement.
AGAAAAGAGGGCCAAAACATGTTTTAAGGAGTAGCGCCGCATTAAGATTATCATAGCCTAACCATAGTATA
>CAZTHI010000013.1:0-5586 GCA_964613135.1 uncultured Gammaproteobacteria bacterium | reverse complement strand
ACATGTTTTAAGGAGTAGCGCCGCATTAAGATTATCATAGCCTAACCATAGTATAATATCAATAACTTGAAAACCAAAAGAGCAAAACCGAAAACCAAACCTATTCTCTTGGCAGTGTTTTTACTGCTGGTTTTTTTGGCGGTCTGGATTTTCAAAGACTTGCCTTCCCCCACCTGGTTGTCTTCTTCGCCTTCGTCGAGTTTAATCTACGACCGCAATGGCAAATTACTCTATGAAATTTACGCGGAAAAAAACCGAACCCCGGTTAGCCTCAAAGATTTACCTGAATATATTAAATGGGCCACCATCGCTTCGGAAGACAAAAATTTCTATCGCCACCACGGCTTTGACTTCGGTGGTGTTCTCCGCGCCGCTTATAACATTATTTTCCACCAAACTTTGCAAGGCGGCTCCACCATTACTCAGCAACTGGTCAAAAACGTCTTGCTCACGCCTGAAAGAACCCTGCACCGCAAAATCAGGGAAATCATTCTGACTTATCTGGTAGAAGTCATTTATTCCAAGGACCGGATTTTGGAAATGTATCTTAACCAAGCGCCTTACGGCGGCACCGCCTGGGGAATTCAAGCCGCGGCGCAAACTTATTTTAATAAAGATGCTAAAGACCTCACCCTGGCCGAATCCTCGCTCTTAGCGGGACTGCCCGCCTCGCCTACCCGCTTTTCGCCTTTCGGAGCGCATCCGGAATTGGCCCAACAACGCCAGGAAAGGGTTTTACAGCTGATGGTCGAAGACGGCTATCTCGACGAAAGTTCAAAGTTAAAAGTTCAAAGTTCAGAGTTGGTGTACGCGCCGCCGAGCGTCGGTATTAAGGCGCCGCATTTTGTCTTATATGTTAAGGACTTATTGGCCGAAAAATACAGCGACACGGTCGTGGAACAGGGCGGCCTGAAAGTAACGACGACTCTCGATCTGGATCTACAAAACTTCGCCCAGGATACGGTGGCCACGGAAGTCGCCAAACTAAAAAAGCTCAAGGTCGGCAACGGCGCGGCCCTGGTGACTAACCCCAAAACCGGGGAAATTCTGGCCATGGTGGGCTCGAAAGATTATTTTGCCAAAAACATTGACGGTAATGTCAACGTCACTCTCCGACCGCGCCAACCGGGCTCCTCCATCAAACCTCTTAATTACGCTCTCGCCTTCAGCAAGGGCACGCTCACGGCCGCCACCGTTCTGAATGATATCCCCACCTGCTTTAAGGTCGCCGGCCAACCGCTTTACTGTCCGGTCAATTACGACGGCCAATTTCACGGGCCGGTTCAGGCCCGGTTTGCCTTGGGCAATTCCTACAACATTCCGGCGGTTAAAGTCTTGGCCATGAACGGTCTGACCGATTTTGTCGCCAGCGCCAGCGCCATGGGCATCGCTACTTTTAAAGATCCGCAAAATTACGGTTTATCACTCACCCTGGGCGGCGGCGAAGTCAAAATGGTGGATATGGCCACGGCTTTTTCCGCTTTCGCCAACCTCGGAATCCGTCAGGATTTATGGGCCATCAAAAAAGTCGAGGATCAAGCGGGCAAGGTGATCTTCGAGCAAAAGGAGCAAGAAGGACCGCGCGTCCTCTCCATGGAAGTGGCTTACCTGATCGACCATATTTTACTGGACAACAACGCCCGCAGCGCCGCCTTCGGCCCCAGCTCATTCCTGGTGGTCAAAAATCATCCGGAAGTGGCGGTTAAAACCGGTACCACCAATGACTTGCGGGATAATTGGACGATCGGCTGGACACCCTCGGTCTTGGTCGCCACCTGGGTCGGCAACAACGACAATACCGCCATGAGCTACGTCGCTTCCGGCGTCACCGGCGCTTCGCCCATTTGGAATAAAATCATCGGTCAGGCCTTAAAAAATAAAACTCAGCAATGGCCGTTGAAACCGGACGGCATTATTGGCGCCCAAGTTTGTAACGTTTCCGGCAAACTCCCCAACCCCGATTCGCCCTGCCCAACGCGGTTTGAGTATTTTGCCCCGGGCACAGTGCCGACCGAAATGGAAAACTTAAATACGGACGTGGAGGTGGACAAAACCACCAGGCAGCTGGCCACCGACAAAACGCCGCCGGAAAATCGCGAAACGCAAAACCACCCGGCCATTTTTGATCCCCTGGGCATTCCTTATTGTCTGGACTGCGCTTTTCCCACCGATCCGGTGACGATCCAGCCCTCCCAAATTTCCTCAAACATCTCCCGCTGAATCAATCCGGGGCGTGAAGTTTAATTTTCCGATTAAAGTAAATAATCTGTAAAGTTTTCCCTATTAATTAGGGTAACAGGAACATTATATTTAGAGGTAAATGCTTTTGTAACTTTATTGCCCTTCCATTTAATTTCAAACGCCGAGATTTTTCCACTGCCATCCTTCACTACAAGATCCACTTCACTGCCAATTTTTGTTCTCCAGAAATACGTCTTCTTAATGTTCCCCTCTAAAAATATTTTCTTTGCAAATTCGGAAACAATCCAGTTTTCCCAAAGACTCCCAATGTCAGACCTATTTATATCTAAATTAAATTCATTTATCAAAGCATTCCTTATCCCCGTGTCCCAAAAGTAAATCTTCTGACTTTTTATTATTTCTTTTCTGGGATTATTTCCAAATGCCGGAAGACGAAAAATGACAAATGTTCTTTCAAGCAAATCCAAATAACGATTAATCGTGACTCTGGAAATTCCTAAATTATTTGAAAGTTCATTAACGGAAACTTCAGAACCTGATTGATAAGCCAAAAGAGATAATAATTTTCGAATTAATTGAGGCTCTTTAATTAGCCCTGAATACAAAACATCTTTTAATAAATAATCTGATACCAAATTTATTAAATATTCCTGCTTATTTGAAGTCGTTACGGCTTCAGGATATGATCCAAAAACCATGGTGTTAAATACTAATGTATTTATCTGGTTTTTATAAAATTTAATTCCTTTTTTATTTTCTTCTGAAATTCCCCAATCTTGAGAATATAAAACCTCTGAAAAGAGAAGCGGTGGTAAATATAATTTGATATTTCTACCGGTTAAATTTTCAGCAGACTGGTTTAATAAATTTAAACTGGATGAGCCGGACATGATAAATTTAACAGATAGATTAGAATCATACCAACCTTTAACAATTCGCCCTGTTTCCGATAGTTTTTGCGCCTCATCAATGATTAAAACTTCTGGATTGGAAAACGAACTCATGGCTGATTGAGGGGTAAGACTGGACGATCTTAAGAAAGACTGTTTATCGACTTCAATATCAAGATTTAGGTATTTGGTTTTCTTACCAGACAAATTACTCTTAATAAGAGTGGTTTTCCCAACCTGTCTGGCCCCAAGAATCATCAGAACCTTGAAGTTCCTCAAATTTAACCAAGATTTTAGGTGTTTATCGGCCTCTCTTTTTATCAATTGCATATGTAACTGTAGTATACAAAAGAATATGTCCTTTTGTCAATAGACATAACGTTGAGGCGCGCTTTGACCGCCGCTGTGCTGACCAGGTTCATGCAATCACCTCCCCCTGTCATCGCTAGGGCGATCCGGTGTACGTGATGACCCAATGGTTCGCAAAGTCGTTGTCTGGATCAGTCTGCAGCTTGAAGATGTACTCCTTGCCCGTCGTCGGTGGCGTCACGTTCTGGTACACACCGCTTGGCGCTGCGTTTGTTCCCCCAATCTGCAAAGTTGGCGCTGCATAGGTAAAATCAGCGCGATGGGCATATATATCAGCCAAGAACGCATCTACGTTAGCCTGCGACCAACCACAGTCATATATTCTGCATTGCTGTATGTCAGTCATTGTGCCAATGACACCCTGCGTCACACCTGAATTGTACAGGCGAAGCCATCCCATGCCAGTCAGCGTGGAAAGATTTGCAATATCGCCGGTGTATGGTAATGCGCAATATTCGGCCAAGGCAGGCGTATTATCAACTAACAGTAATAGTAATTCTCCTGGCACGGCTCCCGTTTGTGGTGATCAGGCTCCAGGCGCCAAAGCGCCCTGGCTTTATGGCGCTCTCCCCCAGGATGGTGACAGTATCCTCTTGTACTTTACCGAAGCAGACAATCCGGTCGATAAATATGTTTTGGAATATGGGACAAAATCCGGCGACTATCCCTACGGCTCAACCAATATTGGCGGCAAAGGCACCAGAACCTATTTAGTGCAATCGCTCTTACCAAAGACAACCTACTATTTTAAGGTCCGTGGAGGAAACGGTTGCGCCACCGGTCCCTGGTCCAATGAAATTTCGGCTACCACAAAAGGCTTAGTTTCTTTTAATCAACTCGAAATAACACAATCGGAATTAGAAACTAGACCAGTTGAAGGCGCTAAGGTGAGTCTTCATTCCCAAGTACAGGAAGCAACCACCGATAAAGAAGGCCTTGCTCAATTTAAAAATGTTGAGCCGGGAGAACATAAAGTCTTGATTGCTTACAACAATTTCAAGGGAGAACAAACGATTAACTTAACCGGGGACGTTAAAGAATTTGATCTCAACATTACCATTAAGGCGGAAAAGGTTACAATTTCCCCTATTGTCTATGGCGTCATCGGCGTGATGGGGCTAGCAATTGTCATCTTATTAATCTTATTAAGAAAGAAAAGCTAAATTCCCTCTTCACTCCAGCCGTTAAATAGGCTAGAATACGCCGATGTCGAAAAGAAGGACGAGAAAACCTTCTGCCCCCCTCTCCAGATTCCTTGAGCTATTGGGTAAGCCGATTTATTGGCTAATTTTGGCGGTCTTGTCGGCCGGCCTTAAATTAAGGTTGCCAAAGGCAAAATTACCCAGAATTAGCCTCCCTAAAATTAAAGTCAGGCGGCCCAAAATCAGTTTCAAGTTCCCCCAAATAAAAATCTCGCGCCAACAATTTTTAATCTTAATCTTGGTTTGTCTTTCACTAGTCGCTATTCCCTATACGCTATACGCTATCTTCGCCAACCTACCCTCCCCCGACCGGCTGGTCACCCGGGACCAAATCGTCTCCACCAAAATTTACGACCGCAACGGCGAACTGTTGTACAAAATCTACCGCAACCAAAACCGGACGCTGGTAGCGCTAAAAGATCTGCCTCTCTTTCTGACCCAAGCCACCATTGCCATTGAAGACGCCGAGTTTTACCAACACCACGGTTTCTCGGCCAAGGGCATCTTGCGGGCGTTTCTAAGAAACCTCAACGGCGACAAGCTCTATGGCGGCTCGACCATCACCCAACAACTGGTCAAAAATGCCCTGTTAACGCCGGAGCGTACCTGGCAGCGAAAATTTAAAGAAATTATTTTGGCCTTATTAGTGGAAGCCAAGTTTTCCAAAGACCAGATTTTACAGATGTATTTAAATGAAGTCGCTTATGGCGGTACCGCTTACGGTGTTGAGGAGGCTGCTCAAACTTACTTCGGCAAATCGGCCGCTAAGTTAGATTTGGCCGAGGCGGCCCTGCTAGCCGGACTGCCGGCCTCGCCGACTAATTTTTCGCCCTTCGGCGCTCATCCCGAGGCGGCCAAAGAACGCCAGCAAGTGGTCCTCCGGCGTATGCAGCAGGAAAAATTTATCAGCGAAAAAGAAGAAC
>CAZTHI010000012.1:0-21862 GCA_964613135.1 uncultured Gammaproteobacteria bacterium | reverse complement strand
CTACGGTTCAGTTGGATTTTAATCAGCCTATTAATTTTGACATGAAATATATTAATGAAGAAGGTCGGGAAGAAAGACCGGCAGTGCTTCATATAGCCATATTAGGGTCTTTTGAAAGGTTTATAGCTATTTTAATCGAACACTTTGCCGGGGCGTTTCCGGTGTGGCTCTCACCGGTGCAGGTGAAAATTTTGCCGATCGCCGATCGCCACCTGGAGCCGTGCCAAAAAATACTGGCCCAGCTTTTGGCCAAAAACATCCGGGCGGAAGTGGATGACCGGCCGGAAACCGTGTCGGCTAAAATCAGAGACGCGGAAATGCAAAAGATTCCCTACATGCTGATTATCGGCGATCGGGAAGTTAAAGACAATTCCGTCTCCGTCAGGGTCCGCGGCGAGAAAAATCTGGGCTCGATGCCCTTGACTAAATTAATAGACCTGGTTGCCGAGGATATTGAAAAAAAGCGGCAAATTTGATAAACTAGTGTTTGTTGCTAGAGCAATAAGATACAGAAAGTTGAACCAAAGAAGATATTATCGCCTTAATCAGTACATTTTTGCCACGGAAGTTCGGGTCGTTGATGAAAAGGGCAAGCAGATTGGCGTCATGCCCATCAGCCAGGCCTTGCAGCAGGCGCGTAATTTAAATTTGGATTTGGTCGAGGTGGTGCCAAAGGCCCAGCCGCCGATTTGTAAAATCATTAATTTTAAGAAATTTCTTTTTTTAGAAGAGAAGAAAGCGGCCGAGCAAAAGCGGAAAACTAAAAAAACAAAGTTAAAAGAAATTCAGCTGACGCCGTTTATCGCCAAAAACGATTTGGAAAACAGGCTTAACCGGGTAGAGGAATTCTTAAAAGAGGGCAATAAAGTCAGATTGGTCGTTAAATTCAGGGGTCGGGAAATGGCGAAAAAGGATTTTGGCTACCGGCTCATCGAACAGGCCCTGATCAGGCTTAAAGATATCGCCGGCACCGATATGCCGCCCCGGTTTCTGGGCCGCCAGCTGGAAACAGTGTTAACACCGGTCAAAAGCCAGCCCGCCGCCCGCCTGCCGGCAGGGCAAGGCAGGCAGGGAGAAAAAAATGTCAAAAAAACGGAAAATGAAAATCAGAAAGTCAATCTCTAGGAGATTTAAGGTTACCCCCACCGGCAAAGTCATGTTTCGGGGCGCCAATATCCGGCATTTGCGCCGGCATAAAAGCAAATCCCTAATTAGGGATCAAAAAAAGCCGCAGCAAATGAACGGCCGCTGGGCCAAGAAAATTAAAAAGTTATTAGGTAAGTAGTAATATGCGCGTTAAAACCGGATTCGGCCGCCATCGCCAACACGTCAAGGTCCTGAAAAGGACCAAGGGCTTTCGCATGTCCAAAAGACGGCTGATTCAATCTGCCAACGAAGCCGATTTGCATGCCGGCCAATACGCCTATGCCGGCCGCCGGTTAAAAAAGCGCGATCTGCGTCGCCTCTGGATTACCAGAATCAACGCCGCCCTCGGACCGCTGCACGTGTCTTATTCTAAATTTATTAATAAACTAAAATTGGCCAATATTATTTTGGACCGTAAAATCCTGGCCGACCTGGCCGCCCGCGACGAAACGACCTTCAAAACCCTTGTCGCCAAGGTTTTCCCCCTTGACAAAAATAAATAGTCTAGTAGAATTATCTCAATGCAAGTTCCAACCAGGACCCGGAAAGCATCAGAGGCGCTTATATTTTTTGCCTAACGCTGAAGCAGGGGAGGTTGGATTTTGCATTTTATAAGCTCCCCACAAGGGAGTTTTTTTATGGATATTAATGTCATTCAGAATCTTAAAAACCAGGCGATTTCCGGAATTCTGCAGGCCAAAACCCCAGATGAGCTGGAAAGGCTGCGGATCAACTATATCGGCAGAAAAGGGGAAATCAGTTCTTTAATGAAAGAGTTGCCCGGCCTTCCGGAGGAGGAGCGCCAACAAATCGGCCGCTTCTTGAATGATGCCAAAAAAGCCATCGAAGAAAGTATTGCCCGTCAACAACAAACAATCAGTAACCGACCAACAGAACGACAATGGCTGGATGTAACCCAATCCGGACGGACCGGAAAGATTGGCCATTTTCACCCGACTTCAATCGTTATCAACGAAATGTTTGAAATTTTTAAACACTTAGGGTTTTCTGTCATGGAAGGACCGGAAATTGAAACCGATGAATTTAATTTCGAAAAACTTAATTTGCCTAAAGACCACCCCGCCCGTAGCCTCCAAGACGCCCTTTATATCAAGGAGCCGGAAATCGTTTTAAGAACGCATACTTCGTCAGTTGAGGCGCGGGTACTTTCTGAGCTTAAGGCTCCGTTTAGAATTGTTGTCGCCGGCAAATGCTACCGCTACGAAAACGTTAACGCCAGTAACAATGCCATGTTTTACCAGTTTCAGGGAGTGGCTTTACAAAAAGGATTATCCATGGCCGATTTAAAAGGAACTTTATCTTATTTTGCCAAATCATTCTTCGGTAAAAATCGTCAGGTTCGTTTCCGCTGTAAATATTATCCGGAGGTCGAGCCCGGCGGAGGGTTGGACCTGGATTGTCCTTTTTGCCATCAAAAAGGCTGTTCCGTTTGCAAGGACAGAGGATGGATTGAAATGCTGGGGTGCGGGATGATCCACCCAAACATTTTGAAAGAGTTTAGCTATAACCCGAAAGAAATTTCCGGCTACGCTTTTGGCATGGGTCTTGACCGGCTGGTAATGGATCGATTCGGTATCAACGATATTCGCAGTTTATATAATGGCGATATCACTTATGAAAATTCCCATTAGTTGGCTAAAAGATTACGTTAATGTCCCCAGGGACCTGTCGGTTCTGACCGATAAGCTGACCATGGCCGGCCACCTTTTAGATAAAACTGAAGAGGGTAACGGCGGGGCGGTCATTGATCTGGAGCTGCGAGGAAACCGGGCTGACTGCTATTCGATTCTGGGCGTCGCCAAAGAAGTGGCCGCTTTATTTAAAACTGCCGTTAAATATCCGTCACTTCATCCTAAATTAAAGAGGGTTTCCTTACTTAAAGAATGCCAAAATACCATCAAAACACCGCTAGTTAAACGGGTAATGATGATCGTCCTAAAAGACGTCAAAATTACCGATTCCCCGAACTGGATAAAACAACGGCTGATAGCTTACGGTATACCGCCCATAAATAATATTGTTGATTTAACCAATTACGTGATGGTTGAACTGGGTGAGCCAATGCACGCTTTTGATTTGGATCAAATCGGCCCCAAAATCGAAATCAGACTGGCAAAAAATGGCGAAAAGATGACCACTTTTTTGGGCCAAACGATTACCCTGACCAGTGACGATTTAGTTTGGGCTAATTCCAAATCACCCCTTTCCATTGCCGGTGCCATTGGTGAGAAATATCACTCCATTTCCGAAAAAACCAACAACATCTTAGTGGAGGCGGCCAACTATGACCGAGCCAATATTCGCCGCAGTATTCGCCGCCACAATTTAATGACTGATGCCGGAATTCGCCACGAAAAGGATCTTGACCCCAACCTGGTAGAGGAGGCAATCCGCCGATTCCTACAGATTATTAAAGAAAATAATTGGGGAAAAATTGAAAATTGCGTTTTTGATTACTATCCTTCGCCGGTTAAACCATGGATAGTCCGCTTGGACTACGCGAAACTGGAATCGCTGGGTGGATTGAAGGTCGATAAAAAAGTTGCTGAAAAAATTCTCCATCGGCTTAATTTTGTTATTAAAGAAGAATCCAACAGTGGTATTAAAGTTCTTTGTCCAACTTACCGAACCGACGTTACCCTAGAAGAAGATTTGATCGAAGAAATTTTGCGTGTCTATGGCTACGATAAAATTCCCCCCAAAACTCTTTCCTTGGAGATTCCGACGATCATTACCCCAGACTACATAAATCAGGAAGCTAAGATTAGAGACGCTCTGGTCGGGCTCGGATTTGATGAAGCAATTAGCTTTCCATTTATCAAAGAAAAAAACTGGCGGTACAACCAACTGCTTGATAACCAGCCGGGCCAGTCCGTTAATATTACCAACCCCCCGTCTCCGGATATAGAAAAAATGAGAATGACACTTCTGCCAAACCTTTTGGATTTTGCCCAAAGGGTTATTAATGAACGAGGACAACGACTAATGTTTTTTGAAATTGGCAAAGTTTATTACAAAAAAAAGAATAAATATTACGAGAAAAGGAAGCTAGGGCTAATTTATTGGGAAAAAGACAAACAAAACTTTTTACAATTTAAAGGGCTCTTGGAATCATTACTTACTAAAATAAATCTTGAGGGCATTCATTTAAAAGAGGCTGATAATATTCCTTTTCTGACCAACCAATATCAGCTATATCAGAACAAGAACGTTGTCGGCCAAGGGGGACAATTTAACAATATTTTTTATGCCGAAATCGACCTAAATTCCATCCTGGGAAAAGAGAAAAAACCAGTGGCTCATCTTTGGCCAAAATTTCCGCCAATAATTGAAGACCTTTCGTTAGAGCTACCCCCTCAGACGCTAATTGGCGAAGTACTCCAATCCATTAAATCGGTTAGTCCAGTCATTTGGAGCGTTGAGCTTATTGATACTTTTAAGGACACCAAAACCGTCAGGATCACTTATCAAAATCCCAGAAAGACCCTCGCCGATAAGGAAGTAAAAGAGATTAGAAATAAAATTATTGAGGCCATTGAAAAACAATTCAGGGCTCAACTTAAAGCTTAACGTTAAAATGTTTAGCAATCCCTCTTAAAAATTCCCCTAGCCCTTCGTCACCTTCAGGTATCAGTCGGTCTATCTCATTTTTAAATGACTCAAAAACATCCTCAGTAATATCGCCCCTCCCTCGCCGAAATCTCATAATATAAAGCGCATGAAGGATATCGCCTTCTTTACTTTCCCAGCGTTCTTTAACTTTGACGCCTTTTTTGCTCACGCCATAAACCCAACCCCACCAAGCGCTTTCTTCTTCAGGTGGCACGGACCAACCGCCGTTCCCCACCAAGCCTGTCCTTTCCCATCTAGCCTTCTTTTCCGGGTTCAGGGCAATCGCCGCTAAAACCGCACCCGGCCCTCTTGCCAATAATCTCGATTTCTCTTTCCAGTACGATTCTCTAATGGCGTTTATCTCTCGCTTGGGTCTTGGTTTCCCACCATGTTTTTTGAACTCAACGGCCTTCAACTCTCCTTCAGAAATGGTGGCTAATGGCTCTCTTAAAAGATCCTGGGGGGCTAATTCCATCGCCCCCTTAAAGGAAAGAGTTCCCCGACTATCTTGAAATCTTACCCGTGCGTTTAAGGAAGGCAAGGGCGAAATACCATATTGGGCAAGAATTTCTTCTATGGTGGTCTTTGACTGATCAACCTCAGGAAAACTCATGCTTATTTCTCCTTACGTATATTCTATCATTATAGGGCAAGTGGTCTTATAGCAGTTAGTAAACTGATATATCGAATTCCATTCGCTATGGAGTAGGGGATGGGGCAGGGGTAGAAGTTGGAATCGTGGTTGGAGTAGAGGTGGGCGCTGGTGTTGGACTGGGCTGCCAATCCCAGGGAACATTAACGCCGATTTTGATCTCCCGTTCATCCTGATTACCGTTGACATCTCTAACTTTTATTTTAATGGTGTAGGTACCATTATTTAGGGTAAATATCTTCTCAAACTTTTTGGAATTTTGAACCGTTTCTTTTAATTCACCATTAATGATAAATTCAATTTTCTCCATTTCATTGGCGGCCACCACCTTACCGATCACCCTAACTTCATTACTATTAATTTGCGATTCATTGGCGGGCTCATTAATCACAATGGCCATGTCTTCAGTTGAACCGCAATAGTCGGTCGGCGGATGATAACGCGGGTCTCCCTGAGTAGTGAGCCACTCGTCAATACCTTGTTGCCAGCGGTTAATATTATCGGTGGAGAAAACATCCGTTTCTCTTAAAACGACAAATTCGCTTTCATCGTATTCGCCTCTGGCTACCCGAGCGGGCGTCGCCAATTTGTTTTGGCCGCGGCAAAGTTTTAATTTGGCGTGGATCACATCGGGACTGGTTGGTTCCGTGCCCTTGACAAAATATTCGGTTCGTGAGGGGAAGCCGTCATGGGCCCGGTACCCGGAGATAGTGTCGACGTCGGCGGTGACAATCCCCTCGGGAGCGGTAAAGCTGCCGTTGGGCTTATCTTTCAGCGCCACCATGATAATCCGGCGCCAAATCGGCGCCGCTCCGGAAATACCCGAGGCCAGCTCTTTCATCTGACTATTATCGTTGTTGCCCACCCACACGCCGGTAATAATTTGCGGTGTCCAGCCGATCGTCCAGTTATCCAGTCGGTTATTGGTCGTGCCGGTCTTGGCCGCCACCATCCGGTCGGGAATATTAAGCGAACTTCTTTCGCCAAAAGTAATTAACCGGGCGGTATTATCGGCCAGAGTGTGCGAGATTAAGAAAGACTGTTCCGGCGTCAGCACCCGCCTGGCCGGTCCCGGTTTATATTCGTAAAGCACTTTATCGCTTTTATCGGTCACCTTCAGAATGGCCACCGGCTCTTGCCGCAGACCGCCGTTGGCAAAAGCAGAATAGGCAGACGCCATTTCCAAAAGCCGGATTTCGCCGCCGCCCAACGTGACCGAAAGGCCAAAGCGGCGCAAATTTTCCGTGGTCGGTTCCAGCGTCGTTAAGCCCATATCAAAGGCCGTGGCCAGCATGTCTTTGATACCCACCATCGCCAACAATTTCACTGCCGGCATGTTGATGGAGTTGCCCAAGGCAAACCTGGCCTGCATCGGCCCGTGCCATTTGCCGTCATAATTAACCGGCTTATAATCGGGGATACCGGCAGCGCCGGGAAAGGTGGTCGGAGAATCCATCAAAAGCGTTGCGAGGGTGTAGCCTTTCTGCAGGGCGGTCACGTAAGTTACCGGCTTAATGGCTGAGCCCGGCTGGCGCGCCGCCAAAGTGACGTTAAATTTGCCGTCATAATTCGGATCGTCATAGTTTTTAGACCCCACCATCGCCAAAATCTGGCCATTGGCCGGATCGGCCACAATCGCCGCGCCGTTGGTAATGTGAATTTTTTCTACCTTGGCAATTTCTTCGGTGACAATCTTTTGCGCTTCTTCCTGAAGGCTCAAATCCAAGCTGGTATAAACCCGCAGTCCACCCTGTTCCACCAACTGCTGACCAAAACGATCTTCCAAAAGCTTGCGGACGTACATCACGAAATGCGGCGCCTTGAGAATGCCTGAAGACGTGGCAAACTCCACCGACGCCACCTGCGCCACCGCCTCTTTTTCCTGATCGGCGGTAATATAACCGTCCTCACGCATCCTTCTTAAAACCTCTTTGGTCCGGCTCACATAAGCGGTCGGCGTATCGCTGAAAGGAGAATAGACCGAAGGCCGCTGGGGCAAGCCGGCTAAAATGGCCGATTCAATTAAATTCAGCTCGCTGACTTTTTTGCCAAAATAAACCTCGGCGGCCGTCTCCACCCCCCAGGTCGTCCCACCATAGGGCGCCTCGTTCAAATACATCTGCAGGATTTGGTCTTTAGACCAGCGGTTCTCAATTTGCACCGCCAAAATGAATTCTTTAATCTTCCGGGGCAAAGTCCGCTCGGAGGTTAGCAAAACGTTTTTAACCAACTGCTGGGTTAACGTGGAGCCTCCTTGAAGTTGGTGACGAACAATAATGTTGTAAACCGCCCGGAAGATGCCCATCTGGTCAAAGCCGCCGTGTTTATAAAAGTTTTTATCTTCGATCGCCACCGTCGCCTGGCGCAAGTACAAAGGAATCTCGGCCAAATCCACCGGATTGCGGCGCTGGTCGGCAAAAACGTCATACAAAAGCTCATTATTGCGGTCGTAAATTTTGGTGGCAAAGCCTTCCTGGCGGACCACTTTGTCCGGCCGCGGCAAATCTTTGGCAAAAAGAACAAGAGTTAGCCCGCCGAGAATAATTAAGCCGACCAGCCCGATAAACGCCCACAACGCCAGCCGCGAAGCCAAGCGGGCCCGGCTCATCTTACCGCGAAAAGAAATTCTTCTTTGGGGAAAATTACGTTGCCGCCAAACCCTGAGCCAATTCATTAATTCATTTTAGCAAACGCCTTGACAAACCTCAACCCGCGTGGTATAAGTAAATCATAATTTGGAAAGGCGTTGAAGGAGAGATACCCTCCTGAGCTGAGGCCCCAAATGAGAAAAGACTCAAAATAAGGCCCTCCGGGTGCGCCCGTAATAGCGATAAGATATGTCATCCCGAGCGTAGTCGAGGGAAGGAGTATCTGAGAGGTCCCGCTAGGCGGGACAATTAGGGTGGTAACGCGGGTTTATTAACTCGTCCCTTTATAAGCGGACGAGTTTTTTTGTTGGGAAAAAGGAATGAACGACTATGAAAACAGCAGGAATCCTTGGTGGATTCGGACCAGAATCAACGGCTAAATTTCAGCTAGAAATAGTGGAAATTTTTCGTGCCAGGAAGATTAAAACCAGGCCGCCTCTTCTGATTTGGCAAACACCTGTTCCTCTAAAGATTGAGAAAACGTTAGTCCTCAAATCAAAAGGCGTCTCAAAATTTCTGCCGTTTCTTGTTAAAGGGGCGAAAAGACTAGAGAAAGGAGGCGCCAACTTTATCGTCATTCCCTGTAATTCGCTGCATATACTTATTAATGAATTACGTTGTTCGGTTAAGCTACCGATCCTAAGCATCATAGAAGAAACTTCCGGGGCGCTGGGGGAAAAGAGGATTAGCAAGATAGGAGTCATCGGCACAGAGGTACTGATTGAAAGTCAACTCCATCAAAAATGCCTGCGGTCACATGGCATCCACCCTATTTTACCGTCAAAGAAAAACCAGGACTTAATAAATCAATCTATAGGTGCAATCCTGGGTAACAACAATGCGGATTGAGTAAAGAAAATACTTTTACAAACTGCTGAAGAGTTTCTAGCTCAGGATGTAAAAGATATTTTGCTGGCTTGTACGGATCTACGGCCGTTTTTCCCTGAGTTTCTCAAAATTAAGATTCACGACACTTTGCAAATTTTAGCCGTGGCGACAGCAAAAGAAATATTAAATGGTAAAATAACCACATCATGAAAGTTGTTATTCAGAGAGTCAAGAAAACGGCGGTCAAGGTGGAAGGGAAAACCATCGGCCAAATTGGCGAAGGGCTAGTCATTCTTTTAGCGATCAAGACCGGCGATGGGGGAGTGGTGGCCGAAAAGATGGCGGAGAAAATTTTAAAACTGCGGGTTTTTGAGAATGCTGCTGAAAAATTTGACCAATCTATTTTAGACATTAAGGGGGAAATTTTAGTGGTGCCCCAATTTACTTTATATGCCGACTGCGCCGGCGGTAACCGGCCATTTTTTGGCGAGTCGGCCCGGCCGGAAGTCGCCAAACCATTGTTTGAAAAATTCGTCGCTGAACTAAAAAAATCAGGGCTGAAGGTTGAAAAGGGCCGCTTTGGTGCTAAAATGGCAGTAGAGTTAATTAATGACGGTCCCGTGACCATAATCTTGGAAGCTGAGGTAAATTCCAAGAATCCAAAGTTCAAATGACAAATCAAATCCAAAGTTCAAATAGCCAAAAAAAATACGATCTGGAAGAAAGAACTGCTAAATTTGGGGAGGCAATCATAAATTTTGTGATGGGCTTACCCTCAAATCCAGTTAACAAACCGCTTATAAGTCAACTTGTAAGAGCGGCTACCAGTGTTGGCGCGAATTATATGGAAGCCGATGGCGCGGAGTCTAAAAAGGATTTTAAACATAAAATCGCCATTTGTCGAAAAGAGGCTAAAGAATCAACTCACTGGTTAAGGATGATGTGTGTTGCTAATCCATTAAAAAAGGATGATTGCCAAAAATTTTGGCAAGAAGCCCATGAATTTGCTCTTATATTTTCATCTATTTTGAAAAAGTAATATTGGAACTTTAGGCTTTGAACTTGATTTGACATTTGGATTTTGAAATTAGGATTTATTAAAAAACTATGGACAAAATTAATGAGGTTCTAACCAGGGGCGTCGAAAAGATTTACCCCACCAAAGAAGCGCTGGAAAAAGTTTTGCGTTCCGGCCAAAAAATCCGGCTTTACCAGGGCTTTGATCCTTCCATGCCCAATTTACACTTGGGACATACAGTTGGTCTTCTGAAATTAAAACAATTTCAGGCCTTGGACTGCGAAGTCATTTTTCTGGTCGGGGATTTTACCGGTATGATCGGCGACCCAACCGATAAATCGGCCACCAGGCAAAAACTAACCCGAGAACAAACTCTTAAAAACTGCGCCAATTGGAAAAAACAGGCCGAAAAAATTTTAAGGTTTAATGGTGAGAATCCCGCCAAGATTATGTTTAACAGCGATTGGCTGGACAAAATAACCTTCAAAGATTTAATCGAAATCACTTCTAATTTTACCGTTCAGCAAATGATCGAACGCGATTCTTTTCAGAAGAGGCTAAAAGAAAACAAGCCGATTCATCTGCACGAATTCTTATATCCGGTGGCGGTGGCAATTGACTGCGTCGAAATGGATGTTGACCTTGAGTTGGGGGGATCGGACCAGATTTTCAACATGCTCGCCGGCCGAACACTAATGCGGGCGCTTAAAGGCAAAGAAAAGTTTGTCATGGGTATGAAACTTTTGGTGGATGCCCAGGGCAATAAGGTTGGCAAAACCGCCGGCAATGCTTTATTCTTGAATGCCTCGGCCGCCGATCTTTTCGGCGGCGTGATGTCGTTTCCCGACGAAACTTTAATACCCGCCTTTGAATTGCTGACCGAAGCACCACTCCAATGGATTAAAGAGCAAGAAAGGCTAGTCCAATCGAATGGATTGAACCCGATGGATCTCAAAAAACAACTGGCCTTAGCCATCGTCAAAATCCATCATGGTCAGGCGGAGGCGGCAGCGACGCAAAAAGAATTTGAGCGGGTGTTTCAAAAAAGAGGTGCTCCCGAAGAGGCGGAGGTCATCAAGGTTAAAGCCGGAGAAACAGACATCATTGAACTTCTGGTAAACAATAGTTTGATCAGCTCTCGGGCCGAAGCCAAGAGGCTGATTGCCCAGGGCGGAGTAGACGTGGATGGGAAAAAATTAGAAATTAAAAATTCTAAATTAGAAATTAAAAACCACATGATTATCAAAATTGGCAAACGGAAGTTTGCCAGATTGGAGGTTAAATGAGGCTCTCCAAACGACAAAAAAAATTATGGACAATTATAGTGATCGTTTCGTCTTTGGCGCTCATTTTAACCTCGTTTTTGCCGTATTTATTCAGATAGTATGAATTTCGAAGATCCGGTAGGCGATCTTTTCCTGGTCGGGCCGGCCTACGCCCGCCGCCTCGAAAAACTGAGCATCACCACCGTCGGCGACTTGTTGTACCATTTTCCCTTCCGCTATATCGATTATTCTTTGATTTCCCCGATTGGCTTAGTGCAGCCGGAAGAAGTCGTCACTGTGCGGGGAGAAATAATCTCCAGCCAAAATGTCTATACCAAATACGGCAAGAAAATCCAAAAGGTCACCCTTCAGGACAGCAGCGGCACCATCGAGGGGGTTTGGTTTAACCAACCATTTTTGGTTAAAACCCTCAGGGTAGGGGAGGAGTGTTGCTTTTCCGGCAAGGTCGGCTGGTTTGGCCGCCAAAAAGTCATGGTGGCGCCCGAATACGAAATGATCAGGCAATCACCGACCATTCACACCGGCCGGCTCGTCCCCGTTTATCACGAAACTTACGGCATCTCTTCCAAATGGTTAAGGACCAGAATCGCCGGCGTTTTGGACAAAAGTTTACTGACCGTCACCGATTTTTTACCCCTTGAAATTATGAAAAATTACGGCCTGATTGATTTAAAAACAGCCCTAAACTACATTCATTTTCCGGAAGATAAACTCCAGGCCGAAAAAGGTCGGCAGCGGTTTGCTTTTGAAGAACTATTTTTGTTGCAGTTAAGAAGCCAGCAACGGAAAAAGGGTTGGCAAAAGAAAAAAGCGGTCCGACTACTTATTCCTCAGGAAAAAATCCTTAATCTAACCGCCCGGCTGCCCTTTACCCTCACCGCCGCGCAAAACCGCTGCGCCCAAGAAATTCTCACCGATCTTGGTAAAGACAGGCCGATGAATCGTCTGCTCCAGGGAGACGTCGGCAGCGGCAAAACCGTGGTGGCCGCCATCGCCATGTATGCCGCGTTTCTCAACGGTTATCAAGCCGCTTTAATGGCGCCG
The DNA here is from genome assembly GCA_964613135.1 of uncultured Gammaproteobacteria bacterium. Lineage (GTDB taxonomy): Bacteria > Patescibacteriota > Microgenomatia > PFEM01 > CAZTHI01 > CAZTHI01. The sequence continues at coordinate 9,607 of CAZTHI010000012.1, read as the reverse complement.
ACGGAAATTTTGGCCACGCAACATTTCCAAACCCTGGGTAGTCTGTTAAAACCGCTAGGCGTCAAAGTCGCCTTGCTCACCGGCAGTAAGAAAAGTGAAACGCGAAACGAGAAACGTGATGCGCCAGATATCATGGTGGGGACGCATGCCTTGATTTATAAACGAGCGAAGTTTGCAAAACTGGGCCTGGTGGTCATTGACGAACAACATCGCTTCGGCGTGGAGCAGCGGGCGGCATTAATCGCCAAGGCTCCACCCGGTAAATTTCCCCATCTGCTCACCATGACCGCCACGCCGATTCCGAGAACGATTGCCCTAACTTTATATGGCGATCTGGATCTTTCGGTGATCGATGAAATGCCGATAGGCCGGCCGCTGGTGAAAACCTGGGTCGTGCCGCCGGCCAAAAGAATGGCCGCGTACGATTGGCTGAGAAACCGCGTCAAAAACACCGATGAGCAGGCCTTTATTATTTGTCCGTTAATTGAAGAGTCGGAAACGCTGCAATCCGTCAGGGCAGTAACCACGGAATTTGAGCGTCTGAAAAAAGAGATTTTCCCGGATTTAAGGCTGGGTTTATTACACGGCCGCCTGAAAACCAAAGAAAAAGACGAAACTGTCGCCAAACTGCGGACGGGGAAATTGGATCTTTTAATCTCCACGCCGGTGGTGGAAGTAGGCTTGGATATTCCCCAGGCAACCATCATGATCATTGAAGCCGCCGACCGGTTTGGCTTGGCTCAGCTGCACCAGCTCCGAGGCAGGGTGGGCCGGGGGGTGAAAGCGTCTTACTGTCTGCTTTTCACCGAACAAACCACGGGCAAGGCCTTTGATAGGTTGCAGGCCATGGAAAAATTGCACGTCGGCCTCAAACTGGCGGAACTGGATTTAAAAATGCGCGGGCCGGGGGAAATTTACGGTACGGCCCAGCATGGCTTTCCGGAGCTAAAGATAGCTTCCTTCACAGATGCTAACTTAATTAAAGAAACCGCCGGCGCCGTCACTGCTTTTGCCGGAAAACTGGCCCAATATCCCCAGTTGCAAAAAAGACTTAAAGAAGTTAAAATTAGCACAGTTAAACCTAACTAAATATATGGCACCCTTACCTAAAAGAAGGCACTCAACGCAAAGACAAGGCAAGCGCCGGGCCTCGTTTAAAATTAAACTGCCCAATCTGGTCCTTTGTCCAAAGTGCAAAACTTTAAAACCGTCACATCAAGTTTGCCCTAAATGTGATGGGCAACGGTAATGAAAACCACGCTGGATCCGCGGCACCAAAAAAGAGATAAAATTGTTAAAGAGCTGTTTTCTTGGGGTTTTCATCCTCAAAACACTGGCAAGGATGACTCGGCCAGGGCTGTTTTAAAAAAATTACCCGCCATCGATCGCATTATTATCAAATCCGCCCCCCAATGGCCCATTGGCCAAATAAACAAAATTGATTTGGCTATTTTAAGACTGGCAGTTTGGGAACTAAAAATCGTCAAAAAGGAACCGCCAAAAGTAATTATTGATGAGGCCATTGAACTGGGTAAAACTTATGGCAGCGAAAAAAGCCCGGGTTTTATCAACGGCGCCTTGGGGGCGATCCTAAAACAGCAAAAATGAACTTTGAGGGCTTGGAAAAAAAATTAGAGGTCAAGTTTAACGATAGCGCTCTTTTAGTCCGCGCGTTAACTCATCGCTCCTTTTTAAACGAAGCCGGGGAGCCCAAGCCAGAGTCCAACGAAAGACTGGAGTTTTTGGGCGATGCCATTCTTTCTTTCGTCGTCTCCAAACTGCTTTTCCACCGCTTCCCCCATCATCAGGAAGGCAATTTAACCAATATTCGCTCTAATTTAGTAAAAACGGCTTCGTTGACCAAAATTGGCCAGCAGCTGACGGTGGGGGACTATCTTTTCCTAAGCCGGGGCGAAGAAGAATCCGGCGGCCGGCAAAATGCAGCCCTGATCGCTAACACTGTCGAAGCCCTTATCGGCGCCATCTTTTTGGACCAGGGGATTGAGGTCGTGGAGGACTTTATCCGCCGTGTCTTTTCTCCCACACTCGAGGCGGTTATCAAAAGCGGCAGCTTTAAAGACGCTAAAAACATTCTCCAAGAAACGGTGCAAAAAAAAGAGGTCCGGCCGCCGGCCTATAAAATTTTGGACCAGGCCGGCCCCGATCACAGCAAAATCTTTACGGCGGGCGTCTTTGTCAAAAATAAACTGCTGGCTAAGGGGGTGGGAAAAAATAAATTGGAGGCGGAGGAAGAAGCGGCCAGGGCCGCCTTAAAATCTTTAGCCAAATGAAAGAATTTTTAGAATTTTTAATCCAGAGCATCGTCAATTATCCGCAGGAAGTGGCAGTTCAGGAGAAAGAGGTCGCCGATGTGGTCAGTCTGACCGTCAAAGCCAATCCGGAAGACATTAAGGTGATTATTGGCCGCGAGGGCAGGACCATTAAGGCGATCAGGAATTTGCTTTGGGTTATTGCCACCAAACAAGGCAAGAAAATCAATATCGTGGTGGGGGAGTAATCAAAAAACAAACGGGTTTTCCCGGCCTGAAGGCGAGGTAATTGACGGCAAAGATTCCTGATTCTGAGGGATCACCTTGACCAGCTGCCGATAGACTTCTTCCTCCTGGGGTGAAATTGCCGCCAAGGGCGTTTCACTAGCGCCCAGAGTTATCGGCAAAGGCAAAGAAAAGCTGTCAATAAGCAGCGTCGCCTCAACCAGCGGCGGCAAGAAAGACATGTCCGCCTTAGCAACCCGCATCAACGGCGAGGCTTCTTCAATTTGAAAAAGAAAACCCTGCAGTTGGTCCCAGCTGCCGACCAATATCACTTTAAGCTCAAGCGATTCCAGTTCGTTCTTATTTGTCTTGACCGCCGCCGAGCCAGTGGAAATGTCGCCGGCGCCTACCCGAACTCCCTGCAGTTCCAAACCATTATCGCCGGCTAAATTCCGGACCACACTCAAAACCCGCGGCAAGTCTTTTTCCGCCGGCAAAAAAGCCAAGCTATTTTCCGTTTTGGTTTGCAATTCCGATGCTTGAAGACTCTCTAAAAAAGCCGCCTTGGCCGTTAATTTGGCCAATTTCGCTTTTTGTGAGGAAATTTCTTCCTGGCCAGTGATAATGCCGGAAAGCCGTGGTCCCAAAAAGATCACCGCAACCAAAACAACGGCCAGGATAATGGCCAACGGGATAATCAGCATCTTTAGCTTTTCCGGAATTTTTTTAATCATGATTCTCTATTTCTAAATTAACCGTAAAAAGATAGCCGCCATCCTCTTGACGAACCAAAGAAGTCAGCGTGGCCGGCGCGAAAAGCGATTCCTGACTACTTAGCCTATCTAAAAAAGCGCCTAAAGCCGAAGAGTCGGCCGCGCTGCCCTCGACCACCACTAATTTTTTTTCGTCCAGAGAAATTTCGCTGACCGTCACTTCCGCCATGGTGGCCTTTAAAACTTCCTCAATAATCTTCGCCTCACTGATCAGGTCTTTTTGCTTAAATCCCACCAGAGCGGCCAGCCTTTGTTCTAAGATAATCTGCAACGATTCCACTTTTTTTAAGCCCGCAATTTTTTCTTTTTTAATTTGGGTTTGGGCCGCCACCGCTTTTTCAGTTTGGGCCAAATTAATCGAGAGGGCAATCGTCGCCGCCAATGCCAGGCAACCAACAATCAACAGGATCAGACTGGCCACCTTAAAGAGGCGCGCCCGGTAATAAAAACGGAAGTCACCGACGGGCTCGGGTTTTAAAAAATTTATGCCTTGGGCCATTGTTAAAGCTCTTTCATGGCTAAGCCTACCGCCACCGCGTAAAACGGCCGGTCATTGGGAGGAATTTTAGCAATTAAGGCGTCTTGATTGATTTTGCCGAAAGGATCGCCGATCTGAACTTCCAACATTAATTTTTTAGCGATTTTGCTGACCGCCGCCGGCAGAATAGCCGTCCCGCCGGTGAGAACCACTCTTTTGGTAACCTTGCCTTTGCCTTGCTGATAAAATTGCATTGCCTGTTCCATTTCCTTAATCACCACCTCCAAAACCGGCTCGATGGCCTGGCTAACCTTGCCCTCCAGCTTCTCGGCATCAACACCATAAGCTTTTTTGTACTCTTCTGCTTGGGCTATTTCCAAACCCAAACTGGAGGCGATCGCCCGCGTCATCGCTTCTCCGGCCGTGGGAATAGAGCGGCTAAAAATGACTTGGCCGGCCTCCACAATGGCCAAATCCGTGGCTTTGGCGCCCAAATCAACCAAAAGCGTCGGTTCGGCCTTGGCGGTGATTAAACTTCTTCCCATCGCTAAAATTTCCGTTTCCAGGCTTACCGAAGTCAGACCGGCGGTTTTTAAAACCAGGAGAATTTTTTCGATCACCCGATTGGGTGCCGCTACCAAAAAAACTTCCAGCTTTTCCTGGCCATCCTGATGAATCTCGCCCAGAACCTGATGGGCCAAGCTGACTTCTTCAAGCGGAATCGGCACCCATTGTTCCGCCTCCCATTTTAAAGCTGAGGTCAATTCTTCTTCGGAGAGTTTGGGAAAAGTCACCACACGGCTAAAGACCTGATCTTCGGGAATCGCTGCCGCCACGTTTTTCGTCGTGATTTTCGCTTCTTGACAAAGCTTTTTGATCGTTTCCGCCAGGCTGGTCAAATCCGATTCCGCTTCCGAAGATAAGCCCTTAATCGTTGAGGGTGCCGAACCGGAGGTGACCAATTGATATTGATCAGCGCCGGTTTTTTTAAGCTGAACCGCTTTGATATTTCTAGAGCCGATGTCCAATCCAAAAAATTCCATGTTGTAAGTTATAAGTTGTTAGTTACTTGCTTAAATCTCCTCCGGAAAACAAGACATAATCAAAAACTGCCGGTGGCGATTTGTGAAATTGGCACTGGCGAACTCGGCGGGTAATGCCCGAAGTGGTCAGCGTGGCGGTGGATTCAAAACAGGCTCCTTGAGAAGGCAGGGTGCCGCCACTGCCGCCAAGACCGACCACACCAATTTTAATAGGGTTATTTATGTTATATAAAGGCTTCAGACGTAAAAATAAAATAATGTCAGAAGTAGGGGGATTGGGGTAAATGTTAAAATCAGCCCAAACCAGGGTTTTCTTACGGCCTAAATCAGCACAAGTGCCAGCATCCACATCGGCAAACGAATTAGAACCTCGCCTTACGGCATAAGCATCATAAGCCCCTCGGGCAATTTTATAGTTACCGCTGACGTCTTTATAAAAAATAGAAACTTCCAAAGCCGTTTCCGTGGGGGTAGTAATTTCCCAACAAACATTAAGACTGGCGGCAGTATAAAAAGGTGTCTGTAACATTTCGCCGGTAACATCATCATGTCGTACCAACCAAACCGTCTGAGTATCACCGATTTCAATTTGATTAGGAAAGACAAATTCTGTTTCTCCGCCAAGATCGCTTTTCGTAACTGTGGCCGTAATTCCTCCTACTACTACGCCTCCCGGTGGAACATCACCAAGCTTAAGGGCTTGCTCGATTCCGGCTTCCGCCGCCGAAAAAACACGGGCCGATTCTTCTTCCTGAGAGGAAATCCGGATATCGGTAATGGACCGGGAAATCACCGCCAGGCCGATGGTCAGGGCCACGGACATGACCAAAACAATAATCAATAACGCTTGACCCGAAGGCAAGCGCGTCTCGCCTAAAGGCGGAGCAGGCTTCTTCATTTACACTTCCATCGTAACAAAAATTTCTTCCGGAAGTCAATAGTTCCGGAGGCCGACGGTGGCTTGAAAATCAATTGAAGCTTGTTCTTCCGGCCGGGTGCTGAGACCCGCTTGGCTCAACGTAAATTGGATCGCCACCAGGTCCGGCCGCACGCCGGCTAAGCCGGCCGTGACGGTAAAAAAATTAGCGCAATTGTTCACCTTTACTTCGTCGCTGGTCAGCCGGGCCGCGGCGCACGCCAAACTGCCGCTTTCGGAAGCAATCAAAAAATTCGGCGTCGTGCCGCAGCAATGAAAAGTAGTAACGCCGCCGTCAGGGTTAAGAATGGTTAAAAAATCCGTAGCTGTGGGATAGGATTCAATTCTACGGGCGTTTCTGATCATGCTTTCCATCACCGAAAGGCTGTAACCGCCGTTTTGTTTGACCGCTTGGAGAACCTTAGCCTTGGTCGAACCCCGCAAAACGGTAAAGAATAAATTGGAGCCGACGGTGGTGATAATCCCCAAAATGGTGACGGCGATCATCATCTCGACAATAGTAAACCCAGTTTTTTTCACTGCCAATTGGTCAGCTCGGTGGTTAATTTGGATTCGTGCGCGCCTTTGTCGTCAGCCCAGGAAACGGTGACCACCACTGTCATCGTTTTGCCGTCGGTTGATATGTCACAGTCTCTGGTGCGGGTAAATAATGTCCCAACCATATCACTATTTTGACAAGGAAGACTCCCGCCGGCGAAAAAAGTGCTTTCCGGCAGGGTATTCCTTAAATTCCTGGCCTCCTCAATCCATTCCTGAGCGTATTTGGTGGCCAACATTTGGTTCCGGGAAAAGCTGGCATTGCGCACCGAAACCGTCGTCACCGTCACCAAACTCAAAATCACGATCATCATCACCGCCAAGCCGGCAACTACCTCAATTAACGATTGACCGGAAGAATTTTTCATTATTTAATTTCTCCCGTAAGGGTGACGGTAACTTTTTTCGTCACCCCGAAGGACGTTAAACTAATTTCCCCCCATCCATCAACTCCACTTCCTTTGCCGGTTACCTTAAACAAAATGGGCGGGGGTGGGTGGGGAGGTAGGGGGAGAAGAATAAGCACAAACCGAACTGCAGACGGCAAAGAAAAAGTTTTAGGAGTGCCCAAACCATTACTACACTGGGCCTGAATTTGATAAGAGTCGTTCGCGCCGGCAATAAAGGTTACCCGATAGCCCTCTAAAGAATCGCAGGGGTTTGGGGATGGCTTTTCTCCGGACGAAGCCATGTTCTGGGCTAAACGTAAACTATTTTTAAGCTCCAAAACCGCTTGATTAAGAATTTGGCCGCGGTTAAATTGAGTGTAAGAAGCAATCCCGACGACAAAAACAATGATCATGATGGAAGCAACCACCAGTAGTTCCACCAAAGTAAAGCCCGGGCAGGATCTTCTCATGGATTGGCGGTTTTATAATCACAAAGCTTGGCCACGCCTAGGCCGCAATCAACTGTGCCGCAACTGTTGGGAATCCCGCCAACTTCCAGGGCGGCGCATAAAGTGTAGGTGTCGGTGGTTAATCCTCTGGTATAGACATATCTTCTGTCTGCCAGGGGGTCCGCGGGTATCGTCATATAAGGGATGGAGGGGGTACCGCAAGTAATCGAGTCGATAACGGAATATAAAGTACCTACCGGGTAGCTACCCGTATCTGCCCGGCACATTTCCAAGGCCGAGCGCACTTGCTCCAAATCCGCTTTACGACGGCCGTCCCGGGCCGATTTTCTGGCCCCTTGATAAGAAACCAAGGCCAAGCCCATAAGGACCGCCACAATCGTCATCGCCACCAAGACTTCGATAAGGGTGAAACCCTTGCAAGCTTCGCTTATCAATGTAAAGCCGCTTTTCCTTCTCATAGATCACAAATACTATCGCCGGGCAGGCCACTCACTTTACCCGATTCTCCGATTGAGCAAATCTCCCAATAATCGGTGGCGGCGCCGGTTTCCAGCCCGGAATAGATCACATACGCCGTGCCATCAACCGAGGAGTAAAAGCCATAATCATAAGTCCCGGTTAGGGGATCGGGCGGACAGCTGGCAATGAAATTAGTCGACAAAGCAGTGCACAACCCGTCGATGGTCGTCAGACTCGCAGGATAAACACCGCTGTTGGAAGTCGCATAGGTTTCCAAAGCGTTGCGGTATTGTGCCAAATCGCTTCTTCTTTGCGTATCCCGGGTTTGCTTTTGCGCTCCCGAATAGCTCACTAAAGCCAATGAAGCCAAAATCCCAATGATGGAAATAACCACCAGTAATTCAATCAAGGTAAATCCTTGACAAGCTTTGCTTATAAGGGCAGAGCCCTTGAAAGCTTTGCTTATGAGGGTAAATCCTCTTTTAATTGAAAATTGAAAATTAGAAATTGAAAATTTTTTTGTCATCTCAGTCTGCACAAACAACATAATCCGGCATGGCACGACCACAACTTGAACAACGAGCCTCCGATTTAACTATATCACCATCTGAGGCATTTTCCAAACTGGCCCAAAGGCAAAAATCCTGAGCACCAGACACAACCAACTCGTAATTATATTCCGGTAATTGGTCGGCGGCCTGATATGACGGATCGTGAGGCAAAATCTTCATATAAACCATGGTTCCCGACTGAAAAGAACTACCCCAGGCCACCAAGTTGGCCGCCGGGTAAAAATTATTATCGTTATAATACATCCGTAACGCTTTTTTGACCTGATCCAGGTCCGATTTGCGCTGAACGTCCCTGGTACGCTCCCTGGCAGCGTTAAAGTTAACCAAAACTAACGAGGCCAAAACCCCGATAATAGAGATAACGACTAGCAATTCAATTAAAGTGAAACCCTGCCTGCCGGCAGGCATGACCTTCTTCATGGTGTGACGTTGGCGCTACTAACCGCGTAATTGCAATCATTGGCCACGCCGCAACAAGTTTGCGTATAAGAAGATCCCAGACTGCGGTCTTGGCTATTTTCCAGGTGAGCGTAAAGGACATAGCCGGCCCCATTGCTTTCCTGAGTATATTGATAGTGACATGCCCGTGGATCATCGGGAATCGTTTTCATATAGATAGTGCCGTTGGCGTCTTCCCAGATAGCTCCAAAATCAACCGCCAACGGATAACCATTCTGATCATTGTAATACATTTCCAGGGCTTTTTGAATTTGATTCAAATCCTGCTTGCGTTGGGCGTCCCGGCCTTTGGCCTGCGAACTTTGAAAGCTGCCCACCCCAATCGCCGCCAAAATCCCCAAAATGGTGATGACCACTAGTAATTCAATGAGGGTGAAACCCTCGCAAGCTTCGCTTATTAAAGTGAGGCTTTTTTTTCTACTTACATTCATACGTCTCCCCCAGGGCGCACATTCCGAAACAATCGGAACTGGCATAATTTGGTTGACAATATGGCAAGGAAAGTGGTTGACAGCTGCCGGAAAAGCAACCCCATCGATCGCCTATTGGACCGGCGGTAGGAGAGGGAGAAGGGGTGGTGATTGGTGCCGGCGTGGCGGTTGGCGCGGGAGTGGACGTTGGAATTGGTCCACCCGGTGTTGGGGTGGAAACTATTGGCGGGGTATTCGTCGGCAGTGGAGGAGAAGTGGGCCCCGACGTTGGAATTGCCGGCCAGTTTTCCCCCGGCAGTCGGCCAACCTCGGCCATATTGGGACTGGAAATCCAATAATTATAGTTGCAGCCGGGGCCACAGCCGCCCCGGGGACACTCAGTGCTTTCTCTACAACCAACTTCGGTGATAATCGGGTCATTAATGTTTTCCAATTTAGCATAAATTTTATACCAACTTTTACAAGATGAGGCATCATCGTAAGAATAAAAATAGCTGATATTGCCTAGAGGATCGCAGGGAACTTGCGTAAGATAAGGAGAAAAATCGCTGCGGCAAACCAGGC
>CAZTHI010000011.1:10940-22666 GCA_964613135.1 uncultured Gammaproteobacteria bacterium | reverse complement strand
TTATCAGCGAAAAAGAAGAACAGGCCGCCGCCGATGAAGAACTGCAGTTTGCGCCTCAACGGACGGATATTAAAGCGCCGCACTTTGTGATGTACATCAAAGATTTACTGGCGCAGCAATACGGCGAGGCGATGGTTGAGGGGGGCGGGTTGGAAGTCACCACCAGTCTGGATTTGAAAACGCAGGAAGCCACGGAAAAAATTGTCGCCGAAGAAATTCAGAAAATTAAAGGCCTGCGGATCGGTAACAGCGCCGCCCTAGTGACCCGGCCGGCCACCGGCGAAATCCTGGCGATGGTCGGCTCAGCCAATTATTTTGATTTACCAAACGACGGCAATGTCAACGTCACTCTGCGGCCGCGCCAACCCGGCTCCTCCATTAAACCCGTCAACTATTCCATTGCTCTGGAAAACGGCTTTACCGCCGCTACCCTACTTTCGGACACGCCGATCACCTACCAGGTAGCCGGCCAGCCCCCGTACTCACCAAGAAATTATGACGGCCGATTCCACGGCCAAGTCCCCCTTCGCATCGCCCTGGCCTCTTCTTATAATGTACCTGCGGTCAAGGTTTTGTCCGCTTTCGGCGTGGACCGCATGATTAAACGCGGCCAGGACATGGGCATCACCACCTGGGACGACCCCTCGCGCTTCGGCCTGTCGTTAACCTTAGGCGGCGGCGAAGTCAAAATGATTGATATGGCGGTGGTTTACGGCACCTTGGCTAATTTAGGCAACCGCGTGAGTCTTGTCCCCATTTTGGAGGTAAAGAACTATAAGGGAAAAGTTTTAGAAAAATTAGAAATTAGCAATTCGCAAAGGGTTTTACCCGCCGATGTGGCTTGGCTTCTAACCAATATCCTCTCCGATAATAATGCTCGCACGCCGGCTTTCGGCCCTCGGTCTTTATTAAATATCGTTGATCATCCCCACGTGGCGGTTAAAACCGGCACCACCCAAAATCTGCGTGATAATTGGACCCTCGGCTACACCCCGGATTTTGTCGTCAGCGTCTGGGTGGGCAACAACGACAATACACCCATGAGCTGGGTGGCTTCCGGCATCACCGGCGCCTCCCCGATTTGGAATAGAATTATGACCACCTTGATAAAGGATCGCCCGGACGTTGAATTTCCCCGGCCAGAAAGTTTAAAACGGCTGACAGTCTGCGGCCGCGAAGACTGGTTCATCTCCGGCACCGAATCCAAAGTCTCCTGTCCCCCCGCTCCCACCCCCACCCCGACACCCTAAACCCACTTTTAAGCGTCGTTTTTTCGTGTTAAACTAAATCCAGAAAAAGACTGCCAATGAGACGGCTAAACATGGAAGAAATTAATGACGACGATTTTGATTATCTTGGCATCATACAACTTACCGACGCAAAGGGAATTGAATTTTTGACAGAACCACTATCAAACGGCAAATATTTATCACGAAACAAAGAATACTATAAAGACAAAAGCTGCGTACAAGCGTCTAAAGAGAGAAATCGCTGTAGAAACTTTCTTCCCCTTAAGGGTAAAAAGGCCTTCGTAATCGTAGAAAGAATGCTCAATGACAGTTGTCGGGTATTTTACTCGGAATTCCAAGAGCTATTGAAAAATGAAAAGTTAACGGGTTTTAGAATTGCCCAAAAATGCCTCGAGGAAGATGTCGAGAATATTATTAGAGTTATGTCGGGGAAAACTGCTGTTAAGACAAATTATAATTTACCCCAATCTGGCAGGGTAACCAGCGGTCGACAAATAGAAGCCGACCATAAAAAAATTCTCTTGGAAACGGTTAAAAAGTTACCAAAACAAAGGTTTGTAATCAATCCGCTAATAGGCGGAATACTAATTGGACCATTCTTCAGGGCCATACATTCATCCGATTACTGCCCAGTTCTTTTCGGAATGCATGACCAAAATTCCCTGCCAATCGTAAATAACGGGAGAATCAAAAACATTACCGGGGTGATTCCACCAAGAGAATTACGAAGGCTTCCTAAAGAAATATTAATTTTCGATGATAATGTCGGCACCGGCGAGACACTAGAAATATTAAAAAATACATTTGAAAAATTAGGGAAAAGAGTAAAAACGGGTGCGCTAGAAATGAGTTGGGACTACTATGACCAGATTAAGAGAAACCTAAGATCAGGCAAGTTATTTAATCCTCGTCTTATTAATTATCCAACTTATAGAAGCAACAGACACCATTCTTTGTCAAATGAATTAATAAACGCATTAGCAATAAATGGCGACTTTTATCTTAAGATGTTAAAGCTGAAGGGCTTCCATAACCTGTTTTTGCCCGCCGACAGCCTTTTATACTTCAGGGGCAAATCTATTTGCGAAAAATATAACATTAGAATAAAGGATTATCTAAACATTAAGTCTAATCTTATTCTTAGTGTAGACATCATGAAGAAAAAAATTCGCTATCTTGAAGACCTAGAAATCGACGAGGCGATAAAAAATGTCCTCGACTTCCCCGAAGTTAATATTATTGACATCGATAGACATCAGGGGAAGAGTGCTAACTTAGAAATAGTTAAAAAAATATTGGCGCTTAGAAAGTGTCGGGTCGGGGGAGGCATAAAAGAAAAAGGCGATATTAAGCAATTACTCAATGTGGGGGCCAAAAAAGTTATCGTGGGAGCTTACGCCACCGAGAAATTACTTAGGGGATTTCCGAAAAATAAAATAGTAATAGCCATGGATTCTATCGACAGAAAGACGGGGAAAAGACGTAACATTCCGAACCTAATTAAACGATTCGAACCACACTGCGATGAGTTTCAATATGTCTGTGTTGAAACTGACGGGAAAGCCCTGGGTGGAGATATAAAAAATGCCATAAGATATTCAAAACTGACTAAAAAGAAATTTAACTGTGTGGGTGGGATTGCGTCTAAAGATGAAAGGGACAAGCTTGCTAAATATAATATTGGCTGCGTTGTCGGCCGCGCCCTTGAAGAAGGTTACTATAGTTAATGGCTTATCCGGCACCGAATCCAAAGTTTTCTGTCCCTCCGCTCCCACCCCGACCCCTGCTTACGCACCTTAGAGGTGTGCCAGGCAGCACACCTTTGGTAATCTTAATAAGTGGTACTGGTGCGCCTTTTGATATCCAAAATCAGCAAAATTTTCTTTTAAATTCCCAATTTCTTAAAAACTTCTTTCGCTGGAATGCCCTTGCCATTTAAAATCTCCTCTTCAGATTTTCGTAATTTTTCGATGTACCCCGGCTCAGCCAAGTCGCGCAACGCTTCTATAAGCTCAAGACAATATTCTACTACCATAACCACTATCTTAGGTTTTCTTTCAAACATAATACTATTATAAACTTTCAAATTAAGCCTTCAAGGTTTATTCTCAAACTCCCACACTGCTTTTGAGATTTGCGGCAGAACTTTAATTGCTTCGGATTCACGGGCGAATTTGGACATGATCACCAAAATAAACGCTTTTTGCCCCAAAACAATGCCCCCGTCACTAAAGGTTCCTAGATCTTTACCAATCTTGTGGACAACGCGGGTGCCGACTGGTATCCCGCCGGGTAACCAATCCTCAAAAATACTTTTGGTTAAAAAGCCGAAAATTTCCTCGCGATGAGCTTGGCTGACGAGATTATCCTGATATAACTTTTTAAAAAACAAACCAATGTCAGCCGGCGTGGTTTCGTAATCTTTAAACGAGGTTTTACCCATGCCCAGCCTGTTAATCGTTTGCTGGATTTTGGTGGTGCCCAAGGCCTTAACCAAAGCGGCGTTGGCGTTATTGTCGGAATATTGGCCCATACGCTGAGCCAACTGACGGTAGCTGTAAGCCGAGCCCGTTGGTTGGTCGTCCAAATTGAGCCGGCCGGCTTCCGCTTCCTGATACAAAGTTAACATGGCCGGCAGCTTCATCAACGAGGCCGCCGGGAAAACCTCGTTTTGATTACTGCCAAAATCTTGGCCATCCGCCAATTGCCGTCCATAAACCCCATAGGCGCCCTGCAAGCCGGCGGTTAAATTTTTGATTTCTCCCAACACTGGCGCCGGGTCAAACTTTTTCTGAAAAACAAAATTACCGATCACCAAAGGGCGGGTGATTTTTTGCCAAACTTTTGGGATCTCCGGGTAAAGCCAGAAAATGAAGCTGACAGTGAGTGTTACGGCAAAAACAAAAATTATCGACCGCCGGTCTTTGGAAACTTTTTGTTGACCAATTTTAGATTCCATTTATTTGTAAGCTCCTTGGCGATGGAGAACGTGGATAATCCAAACCTCTCCGTTTTTCTTGATTAGATAAAGCGCTCGGTAAGGCCAGATTCTTAAGGCAAAAAAACCCCCAAGTTCGCCGGATAATTTTTTGCCAGCGAAAGGATGGGCTTCTAAAATATTTACTTTCTGACGAATTTTTAACTGGTCTTTTCGGGGAATCTTCTTAAAATCTTTTTTCGCCGCATCGCCGATAAATACTTTTGCCATTATATTTTCAGCTCGCTAAGAGGAATGCCCTTGCCGGCCCTAGCTTCAGCAGCGCCTTTTTTGATCGCCTTCAAGGCGCCGGGGATCGCTAAAATCTCCGCCGTTTCTTCTAAAGACTCCAGCTCCTCCAAACTCATGACCACCGCCTTGGGCTTGCCGGAAACGGTGACAATTAGCCTTTCCAGCCTTTCGGAAACCCGGTCAATTAAATTGGGTAAGTTGGCCCGTAAATCAGAAATAGCAATTGTATCCATGTGTTCTAATGTACAATATCTTGTACAATTTGTCAAGAGCCAAATTTATAAAATTTTCGCCCTAAAACCAGTCATAATTTTTATCTCGGCAATGAGCAATCTAGTTGCTCAAATATCTTTATTTTTCCCAATGATACTCAAGCGGCTGAGAGAGCCAAAAATCGACCTCAGACTGTCTTATTAATCCCGGCCGGGCGCCAATTTTGGTCACCACCGAAGCCCCGTTGGCCAGCCCCAACTTCACCGCTTTCTCCAGATCCCAACCCTTGGCCAGACCGGCCACCAACCCGGCGCTAAAGCCGTCGCCGGCGCCGGTTTGGTCCGTCATTTTGACTTTAAAACCCGGCATGATTAACCTGCCTCGCCGGCAGGCGGGTCTGCCCTTACCGGGAATATGCGCCGTTAAACCCTCTTCCCCTTCGGTGATAATAACTGTGGTTTTGGGCAAAAGTAAGGATTTTCCTTTGCCCAGGCGGTCAGCCTCTTCCCGATTTACCACCAAAAACTCCGCCTTTTTGGCCAGGTCCAAAAACAGCTCTCCCTGTTCGATTTCTTTTTTCCCCGGATTCAAAATTAATTTAATATGGCTTGCCTTGGCAAAGGCGATTAATTCCGCCAATAATTTTAGATTCCCCTCCAACGAGGCAATATAAAACCAAAAACTATTAAGTTTTTTAAAGTTAAGCAGCGATTTTTCCAGGCGTGTCCGGCCCCGCCAAACCAAAATGGTCCGCTTGCCGTCCGGACCGATGAGAATGGTGGAATAGTCGGTTTCGTCCCCCTCCAGTTGAATCAACAATTCGTCGCTCACTTTTTCTTTCTTAAGTTCCTGCCGTACCATCTTGCCCGGCAAATCCCAACCGCAGCGGGCCACTACCGCCGCCCGCAAACCCAGCCGGGTGACACCCACCGCCACATTGGACGCTCCCCCGCCGCCGGCCATTAAGAAATTAGAAACTTCCGACTTGATGCCGTAGGGCACGATTAAATCTTCACCGGTCACTGATTGACGGGAAGGAGCAACTCTTAAGTCCGGTGATTGAATAAAAGCATCCAGGGTGGCCGAACCGAAGGTGATGACGTCGTATTTCACAATAGTTTACCGCTACTACCGAATAACTTAATCTTTTCTTCCACCACCTTTTGGATCGCCGCCATCACCGGCGGCATGATTTTATAAACCGCCGCTTCATCCGAGCCCCGCAAAACATTCTCCAGCGTTTGCCGGAAAGCCAAACGGAGCTCCGTGTTGACGTTAATTTTAACCACGCCCAGGACAATCGCCGCCCGGATGTCTGCCTCCAGCAGCGTCGAGCCACCGTGCAGAGAAAAAGGACAATTGGTCAGCGAGCGCACCATTCTTAATCTTTCCAGATCCAACTTTTTCGGCGTTTTATAAACGCCATGCAGATTGCCCACAAACACCGCCAAAATATCCACGCCGGTCTGAGCGACAAAATCGGCCGCTTTCTGCGGGTCGGTGTAATTAACGGTCGCCTGGAGCGATTCCGCCAACTCTTCGTGCGCTTTTGATTCGCCGCCGATCCGATCAATCTCACCCTCCACTAAAATTCCTTTTTGGTGAGCCTGAGCCACCAGGACCTTGGTAATTTTAAGATTTTCTTCGTAAGGCAAGCCTGAGCCGTCAAAATGAATCATTTTATAGCCGGCCTCGATCGCATTCTGGCATTCTTCCAAGCCGGGCCCATGATCAAAATTGGTCAGAACCGGCAAACCAAAGTTCTCCGCCACGGTCAGAAAATTCTTCATGCCAAAATATTCGGCCTCGCCGCTGGAAGTTTCCGCAATCACCGGCGAGTTTTGGCTTTGGGCGGCCGCCACCACCGCTTTCAAGATTTCCAGATTACCGGCGTTGAAAGCCCCCAGGGCCCAACCCTCGGCTCTGGCCTTATTTAGAATCTGCTGGGCATCCATTGATGATCTCCACGGCTTTCGAGGTACCGATGCGGTCGGCGCCGGCTTTAATAAAAGCAACCGCCTCCTGATACGTGCCGATACCGCCAGCCACCTTAATCTTAATTTGGCCGCCGACCACACTTTTGATCAGCGCCACGTCTTTTAAAGTCGCTCCCCGCGGCCCCATGCCGGAGCAGGTTTTGACAAAATCGGCGCCGGACTTCAGCACCAGTATTGCCGCCTCTTTAATCTCCTCATCGGTGAGCAATCCTGTTTCAATGATAAACTTGACCACGGTCAATTTCTTAACGGCCTTAACCGCCTCCACGATCGCTCTGGCTTCTTCCAAGACTTCATCGGCCAAGCCGGCTTTAAATTTACCCACGTTCAAACAAACATCCAATTCGTCCGATCCTTGTCTGGCCGCGCTGACCGCCGCCAAAATCTTAACGTCGCGGCTGTCCTGGCCAAGAGGAAAACTGACCACGGTGCCCACCAGGCCGTCCGGCCCCACCACTTCGCGGGCCAAACCAACGTAACAGGGATTCACAAAAGCGGTGTGAAAGCCAGATTTAATCACCTGGTGGCATAAGTCCCGAATTTGTTCAGGCGTGGCCTCCTGATGATGATTGGCCAAGTCCAAAAAACCGGCTAATGCTCGCTTATCCATATGGCCTCCTCGATTAACCGACAGCTGTAAGCCCACTCGTTGTCATACCAGGCCACTACTTTCACCAAGTCGCCGTCAATCACTTTCGTCAATTCCAAATCCACAATCGCCGAAGCGGGGTTGCCGATAATATCGGTGGAAACCAGCGGCCGACGGGAAGTTTCGATAATCCCCTTGTATTTATCGGCGGCAGCCTGCACAAAAGCCGCGTTAACTGCTTCCGGGGTCGTCCGTTTGGTGGTCACAAAAGTAAAATCCGCCAATGACCCGCAAATCACGGGCACTCTTAAGGCCAGGCCGTCAAAAATACCCTTCATCTGCGGCAACACTTCGGTCGTAGAAATCGCGGCGCCGGTGGAAGTGGGCACAATGTTCACGGCCGCGGCTCTGGCTCGGCGTAAATCCTGATGCGAGCCGTCCACCAACTCCTGATCAGCGGTATAGGCGTGAGCGGTCGTCATAAAGGCTTTCTGAATGCCAAAATTTTCCAAGATGATTTTGGCGACCGGGGCAATGCAATTGGTAGTGCAGGAAGCGTTATTGATAATTAAATCGCCGCGATATTTATCCTCGTTAACACCCATGACAAAAGTGTCGGTCCCCTTGGTTGGCGCCGCCACAATCACTTTTTTGGCGCCGGCCGTCAAATGCGCCGAAGCCGACTGCCGGTCGCGAAAAACACCGGTGGCTTCCAAAACAATCTCCACTTCGTATTTCGGCCAGGGAATTTTAGCCGGCTCCCGCTGGGCTAAAAAAGGAATCCTTTGATGATTAATCACCAACGTGCCGATTTCTCCTTCGCCACCTTTCTCTACTTCTATTTTCCCCTTAAACTGGCGGTAAACGCTATCATACTCAAACAATTGGGCCCAGCCATCGATATCCATTGAGCCGGAGGTGTTGATCGCCACCGGCTTAACCTTGTCTAAATACTTGATCAGAATCGCCCGCAAGGTGACCCGACCAATTCTTCCGAAGCCATTAATAGCAATATTAACCATACAAAATAAAGATACAAAAAAAGTCGATGATTAGCAAATGGCTTTTAAGCCCGGAAGATCACCTTGAGCCAAAAATGCCAGCATCGCCCCGCCACCAGAGGAAATAAAATTAATTCTTTCCGTTAAACCGAATTTCGTTAAGGCTGCCTCAGTGTCGCCGCCGCCGATAACCGTGAAGGCCGAGCTTTCGGCCACGGCCTCAGCGATGGCCTTGGTACCCGCCAGCTGTTTCTCGTCGTAAAAATCACCCACCGGCCCAGCCCAAACAACGGTTTTAGCCAGAGCAATGACTTTTTTAAACTCGGCCGCTGATTCCGGGGTGATATCTTTGCCTTCCGGATTCAGCGAAGCAATTTGAACCCTTGAACTCTTGAGCCCTTGAACCTCTTTTCCTAAAATGGCCGGCAGCCTGCCACCGATGAGCACTTGATCAGCCCACTCGGTCAACTGGGTTAACTGTTCCAGCTTGTCTTCCTTCCCCCCGCCCAAAATTAAAACGACCGGCCGGGCCGGATTTTCTCTTACTTTGGTGAGAAGCTCAATTTCTTTTAAGAATTCAAAACCCAAGGCCCGCTTGTCCGGCGGAAAAAATTTCGGCACACCGACAATCGAGGCATGTTCCCGATGGGAAGCGGCAAAAGCGTCGTTCACAAAAAAGTCACCCAGTAAAGAAAGTTTCTTGGCAAAGCCTTCGTCATTCGCTTCTTCGCTTGAATCAAATCTTAAATTTTCTAACAAAAGAATGTCTTTCCCTATCTTAAAAGTTTTAAAATTTTCAATTTTAAATTTTAAATTCAAAAGCCCGGCAAGCTTTTGTGCCACCGGCTCCAAGCTTAATTCCGGCACCACTTTCCCTTCCGGCCGGCCCAGATGAGAGATAATGATAATTTGTTGGGCTTTTTGGCCGAGCAGATATTTTATCGTCGGCAGTGATTCTAAAATTCTAGTGTCGTCGGCAATAACGAGTTTACCCTGAGTGGAACAAAGGGGAACGTCGAAATTCGCCCGCAGAAGAACTCCCTTCCCCTCGATGTTAACCAAAGTTTTGATATTCAACATGGAATTTCTTTTTGGATTGCTTTTCTTTATTGATCCTTCTGATCACCTCGTCCACCATTTTGACCGGATCATTCTCAAAAAACACTTTCCGCTGGCCCTTGTTGGCCACCTTTAAAATTTCCCTGATCAACCCGGAAATACCGCCGGTACCGTCCATGACGCCCACGATTTCGTTTTCCTCAAAACCGCAGGTGAATTCGTTCAGCGTGCCCATGCGGCCGTTGATCACAATCGTAGCGTCACAACTGCGCACCATCAGCAAATTGCGGCCGGTGTAGCCCGCCTTAGTGTAGATCACGTAATCAAAGGCGGCGTCCCCGGGTAGTAAATATTTTTGTTTATGTTCCACTTCCGAGGCGGCCGGCGAAATACCGATACTGACGCCCTTTGCCGCTTTAGCGGCGATCGCCGCTAAATGGGGAATGCCCTTGGTGGCGCCGGTGACAATGATATGGCCTTTTTTGGCAATTTCGGCGCCGACAGCCTTCGCCGCCAGTTCGGCTTCCTTGGTGTAGCTTTCGGCCGAGCCGGAAACCGCAATTTTATATTGTTTCATCTTGCAAATGCCTCCGCTAATTCTAACAGTTTTTGACCCGGATCATCTGCCAAAATGACTCCCGAGGCAACCAAAATGCCTTGGGCGCCTAATTTCAGGCCTATCTCCACGTCTTTTTTCTCTTTAATGCCGGCACCGATAATCACAGGAATGCCGTCGGCCATCTCCACAAAATGGCCGATCGCCGCCGGCTGGCTTTGGGCAACAGAAATTTCCCCGCCGATTAACTCCAACGGCTCGTAAGCTATGAAATCAGGCTTGAATTTAACCAGCTTTTCCGCCTGGCCCAAAGTCCGGCAACACACCATGGTCTCAAACCTTTTAAACCCTTGAACCTTTAAACTTCTTAAACTTTCGATTCTTTTAATCGTCTGTTTAATCGTGCCCGGCGGCAACTGATGTTCCGCGTGGTTAATGAGTGTTCCTTGGCCACCGGCCCGCATGACCGCCTCCAAATTGGTAAACCCCGTCCACTGGCCGGGTAACTGCCAGTCAACATGCTGGGCCCAAACCTCAAGCCCGCTTTCCTTTAACCGCCAAAGATCGACTGCCTGAACAACGGGAATAATTTTGACGCCGGTAGTTTTGGCGACTTTAGCGCAGATTCCGGCCAGCTTGACCGCCGTCTCGCCGGTACCTTCGGGATAAGTTTTAAAATTGACAAAGATCATTTATGTAGATTCATTCTATCAGAAATTGTTCTTGTTTTGTAGTAGAATTAGAGCAGAAAACCCATGCCACACCATAAAACCAAATTGGCTATTTTTGAAGGCAAGAAAATCCGGCGGCAGTGGCATGGGGAAGAAGAAAAATGGTATTTTTCGGTGGTTGATATTGTTGCCGCGCTTACGGGCAGTGTTAATCCCCGTGATTATTGGTTTAAGATGAAAACCAGAGTAAAGACAGAAGAAGGCGCTGAGTTGTCGACATTTTGTCGACAACTGAAATTACTATCTTCGGATAACAAATATTACCTAACCGATGTCGCTAATACTGAGGGAATTTTGAGGATTATTCAATCAATTCCTTCTCCCAACGCTGAACCATTTAAATTATGGCTGGCTCGGGTTGGCTACGAACGCATCGAAGAAACCGAAGATCCGGAAAGGGCCATCAACCGAGCCATGCAAACCTATCTTAAAAAGGGTTATTCCCGAGAATGGATTAATCAAAGATTAAAAAGTATTGAAATCCGCAAGGCCCTAACCGACGAATGGGAAGAGCGCGGCGTTATTAATACTAACGAATTCGCCATCCTGACCGACGATATCACCTTCGCCTGGGCAGGGTTGTCAACCAGGCAGTATAAACGCTATAAAGGATTAAAAACCCAAAGCCTGCGGGATAACATGACCAATCTTGAACTGGTTTTGAACATGTTGGCCGAAGTGAGCACCACCGAAATATCAAAAAAGGAAAAACCAGATACTTTTGATAAAGACAGGATGGTCGCCCGACGGGGTGGCGGGGTGGCCCGGGTGGCCAGAAAAAAAATCGAATCCGAAACCGGCAAAAAGGTAATCAGTAAATCTAATTACTTACCAAAAAGATTAAAATAATAACCAAGCGCTCATTAAAACAAGGAGTGTTCCCAGCCCCAACTTCATCCACCGCTTGGCACGGTGCTCCCATTCTTTAAGCGAGATAATTTCGCGGCTCCGCCAGACCAAAAAGAGAATCACCAGTAGCGGCAAAACAAAAAGCAAATTATAGTAGAGAAAATAAGCCAAAACCGCCAAGGCCGGCAAGCCGGAATAGTTTAGGATACTCGCCGTGCCGATATAAATCGGCAAAGAGCAGGGTGTTTCCAA
>CAZTHI010000011.1:3738-10840 GCA_964613135.1 uncultured Gammaproteobacteria bacterium | reverse complement strand
CCGATCACCAGGTAGGTCAAATAAACAGTCAGAATATAGGCCCCGCCCAATTTCAGGATTTTCTCGGGCTGACGGGCAAAAATAAGCAGATAGCCCAGTAGCAGCAAAATCATGCCGATGGCGCAGGGGTTGATGCCATCCACAATACCGGCCACGGTCACCAAGGGAAAGGTAATTTGTTTGCCGTTTTGGGTGAGCCAACAAGCCACCGAAGTACAGCTTAAATTCATGATTTTTTCAGTTTACTTTTTCCGGCGGTAATTTTCAATCGCCTGTTTTAAGGCATCGGCCGCCAAAACCGAGCAGTGCATCTTTACCGGCGGCAGGCCACCGACCGCGTCGGCCAGGCCTTGCTGGCTGATTTTTTCCGCTTCGGCCAGGGTTTTGCCCTTAGCCAAGACCGTAATCATGGAAGAGGTGGCAATTGCCGCGCCGCACCCCAGCGTCTGGAATTTAATATCTTTTAGATATTCTTGCCCGTCTTTTTTCTCGATTTTTATAAAAAACCGCATAATGTCTCCGCAGGTCGGATTGCCCACGGTGGCCACACCGTCGGCGTCTTTAATTTCGCCCATATTCTGAGGATTTTTGATGTGTTCTAAGACTTTCGGTGAGTACAGGTTGCCAAAACTATCCATAGTTTAAAAAATTCAAAATCTAAAGTTCAAATGACAAATCAAATCCCAAGTCCAAATATTTAAAAATTTGGAGTTTTGGATTTTGAGCTTGAATTGACATTTGGATTTTGATATTGGAATTTATAACTTTGGTGCCATGTGTCGTAAATGACTAATGATCCCGGGAAAAATTTTAATGACGTAATCAATCTCGGCGGCCGTGGTGGCTTTGCCTAAGGAAAAACGCAAGGATCCGTGCGCGATTTCAGGAGGAATACCCATGGCGGTGAGAACATGAGACGGCTCCAATGTGCCTGAAGTGCAGGCCGACCCCGAGGAAACCGCCACGCCCTTATCGGATAACAAAAGCAAAATGGCTTCCCCCTCGGCGCCGGCAACCGTAAAAGAGGCAATATGCGGCGCCCGCAGTTTGAGGTGGCCGGTTAATTCTATTCCCGGCGTTTTCAACACGCCGTCAATCAGCTTATCTCTTAACTCTTCTATGTTCTTTGCCCTTTGTTCTTTGTTCTGTTCGACCAGTTCAACCGCTTTCCCCAAACCAACAATGTAGGGCACATTTTCCGTGCCCGCCCGACGGCCGGCTTCCTGACCCCCGCCGTCAAGCTGCCTGACCAGGGGCGTGCCGGCGCGGACGTACAAAGCGCCGATACCCTTGGGGGCGCCAAATTTATGGCCGGTCAAAGAAAGTAAATCGACACCGAGCCGCTCGACCTGGCAATCCAAATACTGTATTCCCTGGGTCGCATCCGTATGAAAGTAAATTCGCGATAAGTGAGACGAGAGACGCGAGACGTTCAGCCGTTTAATTAATTTCCCTATTTCGGCGATCGGTTCAATCGTCCCCACCTCGTTGTTAACATACATGACACTGACCAAAACCGTTTCCGGCTTGATGGCCGCCGCCACCTCTTTAACGCTCACTAGACCGGTCTTATCGACCGGCAGATAAGTCACCGTGGCCCAGCCCAACTTTTCCAAATGTTTACAGGCTTCCAAAACCGCCTTATGCTCGATTTGCGTGGTAATAATGTGGGGGCGCTTGGTACTTGGTACTTGGTACTTGGTACTTTCAATTAATCCCTTATGAGAAAGATTAATTGATTCCGTGGCGCACGAGGTAAAAATGATTTCTTGAGGTTTGGCGCCCAAAAAAGTGGCCAGGGTTTGCCGTGATTGGTTAATGGCTCTTCGGGCCTGCTGACCCCAATCGTGCGGTTCGGAAGCGTTACCGAAAACGGTCAGGAAATACGGCCGCATTGCCCGGAAAACTTCGTCGGCGACCTTAGTGGTGGCCGCATTGTCTAAATAGACTTTCACAACAGATCCTCCAGCGTCTTTTTGCCGATGGTTTTTTTAACGCTTTGGCCGACTTCATGCCAAACATCTTTTTGGCCGCACCCATTGGCCTTGGGACAAGCAAAACAACCCCCCATTTCCATGGGTCCTTGCAAAGCATCCACAATTTTAGTCAGTGAGATTTTCGCCGGCGCTTTTTTTAACGCGTAGCCACCGGCCTTGCCTTCTTTGGCGTCAATTAAATTTTCTTCCCGCAAAATTGTGGCGATATTTTCTAAAAATTTTAGCGGCAGATGTCTGGTTTTGACCACTTGGCGTAATGAAACGGGTCCTTTTCCATAGCTTTTGGCCAGCGCTACCATCAGCTCAATGCCGTAGTCGGTTTTTTTAGTTAAATCAAACATCATTTATTACTCCTACCAATTAGCTATGAGTTTACCAAACAAAAATATTCTTGTCAAGTAGTTAATTATTTTTTTAAAAAATTGGCTTCAGAAAAGGGATTGATACTTGACAAATATTTTAATTAATTCAGAATTCAATTAGCTAAAAAATAAAATGTTAAAACCTGTTCCGCAACCAGAATATTTAGATCCGCAGGTGGCGGTTTCGTTGGCAAGACTGCCGAAAAAAGAAGCTTACTTGGTCGCCAAGCAAACTTTTAACGGCAGCGCCATCGATTTTAAATTAAAAGTCGAGACCGATCTTAGTCGCTGTCGGCAACTTTGGCAAAAATTTTCGCCCCATAAATCGTTGTTTGATACCTGGGATTTCCGGCACGCTTTTTACCTCGGCTACCACGAGCAACCTTATTTTATGACCATTATTTTTAAGGACGAGCCGGTCGCCTGTTTGCCCTTATGGTATGAGGACGACAACCGGGAATTCCGCTGGTTTGGCAGTTGGTGGCAGGAAGATAACACTTTTTTTGCTCTGCACGAAAGTCTGGTCCCGATTATGCTGAAGGTTTTGCCCAAGCCGACGCTACTTAACGCCATCAGCTGTTCGCCGGAGCTGGCTAATCGCTTTAAATTCGCCCTGGATGATCCCAAATACATTCTTCACCTAACCGGACTGGCTTCGGCCGATGATTTTCTCACCCGCTTCTCCAAAAAACGCCGTTATAACTTAAAAAGGGACCGGCACAAAATTTTGGACCAAAACCCCAAAACGATTATCAATCGCTTTGCCGATCTAAAACACTTGGCCAGGCTGTCGATGGACCGTTTCCACGCCAAAGGTGAAGATTCGGATTGGGAAGATCCCGGCCGGGTCAAAACTTTTGAGGCCGTCATCAGCGAGGCCAAAGAATACCAACCGAGAATGATTACCACCGAAATTAACGGCCAAGTGGCCGGTGTCGACCTGGTCGCCATCTACAAGGGTACTTATTACCTGCTGAAATGCGGCTACGACATTGCCAACTTTCCGGGCCTGGGCAATTACACCAATTTAATGCAGATCAACGATGCCTTGCGGCTCGGCGACATCCAAAAGATGGATTTCCTGGAAATCAGTTACGGCTGGAAAGATAAACTTCTGGAAGAAGTCCCTCTCTACCAATACCATCACGTCGCCTAGATTTTCTTACCTGGGTGAAAAACCACCGCGAGCTGGCCGCTCTTCTCTGGGCCGAGCTTCGTTAACAACAAGCTTACGTCCCTCGACGTCCTTGCCGTTAAACATTTCGATCGCCTTGGCAGCCTCGGCGTCGGTGGCCATTTCCACAAACCCGAAACCACGGGAACGTCCCGTCATGCGATCGGTGATTGCCTGGGCGGAGACAACTGCCCCGGCTTGCTTAAATAACGTCTCCAAACCTGCCGTGTCCATTGTGTACGGCAAGTTGCCTACATAAAGATTTTTGGTAGCCATAAGGCTCCTTCTTCTTTTCCGCGAGCGCCTATGGCTACTGCAGAAAGACAACTAATTATTAACTAGGTCTTATTATACCAAATTTTTGCTACTTTGCAAGTCGGGAGAATTTTTTATGCAAAAACGCCAGCAGCTTGCCGCCGTCGATATCCCAGCGGTGGAGATAGAAGACGTAGGCAATTTCCAAAAGCCCCAGGGTATTAACCACCAAAAGGGTGATAAACCACACCAAATGGCCGTGGCGGGCTGATTTCCATAACGCCATCCCCTTCCAAAAAATACTCCACGCCAAAATCACGAGAAAAAATTCCGGCCGGGAAAGAATTTGGTTTAAATCGTTCATGTTTTCAATCTTATCATAACACCACTACCGCTAATTTAAAATCAAAAAATCTAAATAATTCTTTCTGTCAATTGTCTGATAGCGGGCATTCTGATAGCTCTCTGCCCAAGCCCCAGGCATCCTCTTTCCCTTTCCTTGCCATTTTATCTCCCAGCCTGACAAAATTCCCTCTGTTTCTTCAACATAATCAATTTCCTGTTGATCCCATGTCCGCCAGAAATAATAATTAGCTTGCTTACCCAAAATCTCATTTCTTTGAAGTCTCTGGGCAATCAGGAAATTTTCCCAAAGCGGACCGGCATCATTACGCAGCGATAAGGGGTTAAAATTATTAATCACGGCATTTCTGATCCCGGTATCCCAAAAATATATTTTCCGTGACTTGCTAATTTCCTTACGCAAGTTACGCGATAAGGGTGGTAAACGAAAGATAACAAAAGCCAACTCTAAAAGACGGATATAGGAAGAAACTGTTTTTTGGTCAATGCCCAAAAGACTTGCCAATTCAGTCAGGGAAACTTCCGAACCAATTTGCAGGGCTAGGGCGGTCAAAAGCTTCTCCACTAAATCCGGATTTTTTAATCCCTGATATTCCAAAGCATCTTTATATAAATAATTTTTATAAATCGTTCGGAGAAGGTCTTGTCTTTCATTTTTGGCCGTTACCACTTCAGGATAGAGTCCAAAAATAAGTCTTGACTCAAGGAGCCGCCCAATCTCAATCGGATCAGCACTGGTTTCCATCAGAAAAAAAGGCCCGAGATGGAATTCAAAAGCCCTGCCAGTCAATGGTTCGCTAATTCTGTTGGAAAGATCAAAAGACGATGAGCCGGTCGCGATAATTTGTAAGCCGGGGGCGTTATCAACTAAAAGTTTCAGGGTTAGGCCAATATTTTTAACTCTTTGGGCTTCATCAACGATCACCAGTTTTTTATGACCGATATAATTAAGAAGCTCTGTTGAAGTCTTGTCGGTTAGGGCAAACCGGACGTCCGGTTCGTCACAGTTAAGATAAAGACTCTCGGTATATTCCGACTGAATCTTTTTAACCAAGGTTGTTTTACCTACCCGACGGGCACCGTAAATGATTATTGCCTTGCCTTTAAAAAGATGGCTTTTAATCCTTTTTTCAAGTAATCTTGGATAAATCATAATTTGCAGGAATACACTCCTCTAAATTAACATTATTTACAAGAGCTGTCAAGACCAGGCTGCCTTCGCCGACTGAATCTTTTGCTCATCTTAGGGCGGAGAAATTCCCAAATCATGGGCGCCACCGACAGCAAAATAATGGCCATAATCACCAGGCTGAAATTATGTTTGACTGACGGCAGATTGCCGAAAAAGAAGCCGGCCAGGACAAAAAGGGCCACCCAGGCCATCCCCCCAATGACGTTAAAGGAGATAAATCGTCCGTAGCTCATTTGGCCGATGCCGGCCACAAAAGGGGCAAAAGTGCGGACAATGGGCACGAAACGGGCCAAAATAATCGTCTTACCGCCATGTTTTTTAAAAAAGGCCTGGGTTTTGGCCACGTGCTCTTTCTTAATGGGAATCCGGGGGTTGGCAATCATTTTTTCGCCGAAAAAATGGCCGATCCAATAATTGACGGTGTCGCCCAAGATGGCCGCGGCCATCAATAAAACCAAAAGCCCCCAAATATTAAGTGAACCCAAAGCGGCAAAGGCGCCGGCGGCGAAAAGCAAAGAATCACCCGGCAAAAACGGGGTCACTACCAAACCGGTTTCGATAAAGATAATGACAAAAAGAATGGCGTAGGTCAGCGGCCCGTAAGCGGCGATCAGTTGGCCGAGATGAACATCAATATGGAGAATAAAATCAATTAAAAACGCCATGGTTATCTCAAAAGATTACCTAAAATAATTTTCAATTGCATACTGCAGTTGTTTCAAATAAAGACGTTTGAAATGATATAAATTATTAGTTTCGTAAAAAACGATCAGCGCGCTTCGATATTCGTTAACATTAATATTTCGGTAAGATAAAGGGGGAAAATCATGGGCCAAAAGGACGGCGTTTGCAAGCAGGCGCGAGGTCCTTTTATTCCCATCGGCAAATGGTTGAATATAGGCAATCATGGCTGCCAGTATCAAGGCTTTTTCCGGCGGGTATTCAGTTTTGTTAACATGCTCGATTAGTTGTTTTAATATCTTCTCAATCTCCTGTTTGCCGGACAAGGGCTCATATTGCGTTCCGGAAATCCTCACTTTTTGCGATCTGATACCCGCGGTGGTTAAACCGTTTGTTAACACCCGGTGCAGCTGAATAATGTCGGGGAAATCCAGCTTTCTGAAGGAATTCTTTTTAGCCAAGATCATCGCAAACGCTTCTTTGTGATTTAGAATCATCACGGCTTCTGCCTCAGAATGCCCGCGCGCCTGGATATTTTCTTTGATCAAAGTCTCTGTTTCGATCAAGCTGTAGGTGTTCCCCTCAATTTGCGATGACTTCCAGGAAAGTTCGATCACAAATCTTTCCAGCTCCCTTTTATAAATTGATGGCTCCAGTTTTTCTTGAGCCTCTTTAAAAACTTTCTGGCTCTTTTCCCACAGCTTGATTTCCTCCGGAGAATATAAACCGTTTAAACGATCAAAGACCGAAACATCAAATTTCTTTTTAATTATCCGATCTTCTTTTTCAAAATAACGATCAAGATCAAGGTAAGTTAATAGAGCATTGGTTTCCCATAAACCATATCTGGTATTTTTCCCTTTTCCTTCTACCTTGACAAGTTGATGGCTAATTAAATAGTTTAAATCTCTAATAATGGTTATTCTCGAAGTGCTTTTTTTGGCCGGTAAATTCTTTGTCAATTCCTGGCGGGAAAGATGCCTCTCTTGTTTTAAGATGGATAAGATCTGTTTTTGACGATCATTAAGATTCGTATCATTCATCGGCTTTAATCGTATCATAAATGATACGAATAGTG
>CAZTHI010000011.1:0-3638 GCA_964613135.1 uncultured Gammaproteobacteria bacterium | reverse complement strand
TTAAGATTCGTATCATTCATCGGCTTTAATCGTATCATAAATGATACGAATAGTGTTTGTCAGGGAGAAATCACTCAGTCTGGTAGCTTAAGGAAACGGTGATTTTGATTTCCTGCGAGCCGGTTTGAATTTCGGTGGGAGCTGTCTCCAGGGCTAGCTTAGCCTCGGCGCGGTTATAGAGCGGCTGCGGGACAACCCCGCCCGCGCTCTCGCTGTAGTTGATAATTCTGCCCAATTTAAAACCGGCGGCCTGGGCGGCCTGCGCCGCCTTTCTTTTGGCCTGGGCCACCGCGTCTTGGCGCGCCTTTTCCGCGTCGATGCCCAATTTTTTCAGACCGGCCACGATCTTTTGATTGACGTCGTTAATTTGGGCTTGTGCTTGCGCCACCGTACTGGCGATTTTTTCAATGCCCACCGAGACATAAGCAATGTCCGGTTTAGCCACCACCTTGCCCTCGCCGGCCACCGTAAAAACGTCGCTTTTATTAGTGACGGTGCTGATCAAAGAAAACGGTATCGGCCCGGCCAGTTTGGAATAAGCAAAAAGAGCGACGAAGAAAAAAACAATGTACTTCATATTATGATTATAGCAGCAAAACATGCTCTTTATCGTTTGCATGCTGAAAAAGTAATGCTTAATCCGTAATCCGGCAAAAAGGCGGGTATTTCTTTGTGAATTACAATATTAGAAAAGCCTGCTTTTTCTAATAAATCTAAATAGTCTTGTTTCAAAATGGCGCCGCTGACGCAGCCAATCAACAGTTCTTTATCGTTTTTCAATTCTTCTGGCAACGGCTTTGCTAAAACAACATCGGAAACCATCAGTCTTCCCTCAGGCTTTAAAACTCGATGAGCTTCTTTAAAAACTTTCTCCTTGTCGGGAGCCAAATTAATCACGCAATTGGAAATCACGACATCAACAGAATTATCGTCAACCGGCAAAGCTTCAATATCGCCTTTTCTAAACTCGACGTTAGTGGAGTTGCTTTTTCTGGCATTTTCCCTGGCTTTTTCCAGCATTTCTTCGGTCATATCAATCCCAATAACTTTGCCTGTTTTGCCGACTTGGCGGGCCGCCAAAAAAGCGTCAAATCCGGCGCCTGAACCCAAATCCAAAACCACTTCGCCCTCTTTTAAAGAAGCAATTGCCACCGGATTGCCGCAGCCAAGACCAAGGTTGGAACCGGCGGGAACTTTACTCATTTCGTCTTGAGAGTAACCCATTTGTCCGGATTGTTTCTGAACCGTTTGGTTAGAATTACAGCCGCAGCTGCCGCAATCACAACTGCCGGAAGATTGGGCAATATTGGCGTAGGATTTCTTAACGAGATTTTTAATTTCTTCAGGCTTCTGCATTCTTAATATTCTACCACCTGTGACGAAAAAATCGACTTGACCTCCTCAATATTATTGACCCCCATCAACGCCTTCCTGACTTTGGCCGCGCCGGCAAAGCCTTTGGCATACCAACCCAGGTGTTTGCGCATGGCCCGAAAATCGCCCTGGGGGAAAAAGCGGTTAAATTGCCGGCAGTGGGCCAGGATCACCTCAATTCGCTGCTCCAGGGTCGGTGTTTCGCCTTGAAAAATCCAGGGATTGCCCAGGGCCGCCCGGCCAATCAGGACGCCGGCCAAACGATACTCGGCCGCCTTGGCCAGGGCCTCGTCTCGGCTTTTAATATCGCCGTTGCCAAAAATTTTGGTCGCCGAATTTTGCGCCAGTTGAGCCGCCAGACCAATCTGCTCCCAATCCGCCTTGCCAGCGTATTTTTGGGCGTAGGTGCGGCCGTGCAGGCAAATCATCGCCGGTTCGGCCGCCAGCAAACGACCGAGCCACTCTTTAGTCTGATGGTTTTTATAGCCGGTCCTGGTTTTGACCGAAACCGGTATTTTCTGCCGGCCCCAGTCCTTGACGGCCTTTTTGACACTGCCGATAATTGCCACCGCCAAAGCCGGCTGAAGGATTAAAGCGGCGCCGCCGCCACGGCTAAAAACACTGCGGTCAGGGCAGCCCATGTTGATATCTACGCCGGCAAACCCCAGCTCTAAAACTTTAAGAGTGGCCTTGTAAAATAACTCCGGCTCGTTGCCGAATAATTGCGCGATAATGGAAGTATTGGTCTTGTGCTTTAAAAGCCGGCGGCTTAAAGCCGGCCGGCCAAACGGCAAGCCCGCCACGGAAACAAATTCGGTGTAAAGTAAGTCTGGATGGCCGTAAGTGTCCATGATAAAACGGCAGGCGGCGTCCGTCACTCCGTCCATCGGCGCCAAGCCAATCAAGGGAGATTTCATTTCCATGAGGCTACCGGACAAGCATGAAGACAAGCAACAAGAGGAAAGCAACAAACAGCCAGGCGGCCGTGTTAACGACGGTCTTTAGGGCTTCTTTTTTCTTACCGTCAAAAAACAGTAGGTACGGCTGATAAAAAACCATCAGGCCGCAAATCATGGCCGAGGCGATAAACAGCAAAAGAAACATCACCGGACCGACGTACCGATCGACTTTGCCGAAAATCTCATTGCCTTTCCAAAAGATGACGCCAACCAACGAACAGTAAAGGGTGACGCCCAGCGCCTGCAGAAAACCCAAAATTACCGGCGAAAATTGTGTGGTGTCTTTTTTAGCCATCATCTTATTATAACATCGGCCAGTTTCGGCCTTACTCAAAAACAGCTTTTTTAAGATAACCCTTAATCAAAGATTGATAAGGGATATTAATTTCGTTGGCCTGCTCCTTGATCCTGTCAATTAAATATTCCGGCAGGCGAATGGAAATCGAACGCGAGGTCGGTTTAAGATTAGGGAAACTAACCGACTCCATATCGCTCGGCTCATAATATTCGGACAAATCAATTTTTGCCCAGAAATCTCTTTCCTCGTCTTCATTTTTAAATTTTGGCAAATTAAGCTTTTTCTTCATATAATTTCACCTCCTTTTTGTTTATATCGCGAGCCGATATTATTCTTATTTTTTTTCTTCTAATCGTAAAAACAATGAACAAAAGCCTTCTCTTTTTAGTTTTCCCAATAATTCTAAATCTTTCTTCACCTCGCGAGTGTAATTTATCCCTAAAAGTCTTTTTCCCATCGTCAAAAAACACTTCTTCGCTCTCCCGATTAGCGACTTTGTGTTTCAGCCAGCTTTTATCTTTATTGCCCTTGTCCCAAATAAATTCAATCGGCTCTTTGATGGCGACCATCTGTTTTTATTGTATATACTAAACTAGACAATGTCAAGGGGGGTTAAATCAACTCTTGCGAGCAGATAGGTGTTTGTTGGAGGTGCGGATCTCATCATGAACATAATAAAGAGCGGCCAGAATCGCCAAAGATAGGTAAACGTCCCAGATGGGCAAATCGTAAAAAGTGGCGCATGGGCTTTGGGAGATGGGCGAAACCAACCCGCAAATACCACTGTAAAGTAGCCGGTCGAAATTAAACAGATCGACCACCGCGACCAGCAAGAAAAGAATCAGGAAAGTAAAAAACAAACGGTGATAGCGAATCGACGCGGGCAGCTTCATCTAGCCCCATCATAGATCACTTTTGGGGGGCGCACAAGTGGCAAAACCCCAGGGCGACTAAAGACATCACAAAATAAACAATTAGGATAAATATAGCCATCACCAATAAAAGAT
>CAZTHI010000010.1:0-23072 GCA_964613135.1 uncultured Gammaproteobacteria bacterium | reverse complement strand
TATGATAACTCCAAAGAGGCCGAGCCGGTGATCACTACATAAATATCGGGCCGATTATCAACCAGAATTTTTAACCCCAGACCAATATTGGGGATTCTTTGGGCTTCATCAATCGTCAGCAATTCATAACCTTCAACATAACGACTGATCGTTTCTAAAGACTGGGAAGAAAAGATATTTCTGATCTCGATATTATCACCGGAGACGAGTTTCGATTTAAGCTTACTTTTTTCAATAAAATTAGTGATAAGGGTGGTTTTCCCCACCCTTCGGGGACCGTAAATGACCACCACTTTTCCTTTTCTAAGCAGTTTTGGTAAGTCGTCGTAAATCCGTTGATACATGAGGTCAGTATATCAGGCTCCCCGAAATTGTCAAGTTTTGGGGATAGTCACTACCCGAAATATGGCCGTTTGAAGCTAATTTGCCCGCTTACTTGCTGAAATAGTTTTTTAACTTTGCTCCACACTGGGCAAGGTGATCTTCCGCCAAGGCCAAACCAAAATTTACCAAATAAACTGAAATTACTGCCTAAAAACTCGCAAAGATTTTTTTGTTTACTAAATCAATCCTCATCTTACTTCCCACGGGCAGACATATCTGGGGAGCCGTATGCCCAAAGTCGACATTTTGCACTATAGGAATATCCTGATTATATTGCCTGACTATTTCCAGTATGGTTTCTCTTTGCCTTTTCTTGTATTTTATTTTCTCTCCGTCTGACTGTGGTTTATCGAATTCCCAGGCTTTTGGTCTACCCATGAGAAGCCCCTTAATTTTTGACAATATTTCTCTTTCTCCCAACGCTCTAAAAACTCTCCTCACGTATTCTGCGGATGGAATTTCTTCTGAAGTTTCCATAAATAAAATTACGTCCCCAAATTGCCCAAGGCTGGGAATACTAGCGGCATGTCTTAACATTTCATCGATTGATTCCACACACCCACCCCAAGTGACACCCTCCGCATTTTTACTTCCATCCCAACTCCAATCATCATTTGGCTGATACCTTCTTCTTTGACTTAACAGCGATTCGTCATTCCAGCTAAGTCCGATATCATTAAATTCAGAGTTGGCTTCAAGCTCAAATTCACCATCTTCAAAGAAAGCATATTTAAGATATTTAGTGGTAAATTCATCCATTTTCCCTTGCATCGCAAACTCCGTAAACAAGCTTCCGCCGTAAAACGAAGGTATTCCGTTAAGCCAAAGGTGGTTAACGAAATGTGAATTGTCGCTATATCCGAAAAATGGTTTGGGATTGTTAACAAATGGCTCTTTCGGCAAATTTTTGATATATGTTATTTGGTCGTCACCTCCCAATGAGGTAATCACCGCCTTAATTTCCTTATTTCCAAAAGCGTCAATCAAATCTTTTGACCTTTCTTCTTTACTGGCTCCTAATTTTTTTGTCGCTGGAAATTCAACAGGAACCAAGCCAAAAACTTCTTTTACCCGTTGTAGTCCAAGTTCGTAAACGTGAGGCCATTTACCAGGGGCGGCGAAAGACGGTGAAACAATCGCAACTTTGTCGCCCGGTTTGAGTTTTGGTAATTTCTTAAATTCCATATTACTTATTTTACTTTTTCTCCAAAAGTCCGCGGACGTAACCTTGCGCTGCTTGCCAATCGCCGGTTTGGGGCACCAGAACCCATTGTTGATCATATTTGGCCGACGCCGGCGGGTTAATTAGATAGCCACCGTTGAGTACCGCGGTGGTGATCTTTTGACTCCTGATTCTTAGGGCGATTTTGGCCAGCGTGAGGAATTGGTCTTGGGGAATGTCGGTTTGGATGCTTTCTTGCACCACCTTGATAAATTGCCAAACCCGTTGCGGATTTAGCAGAAATCGCGGCGAAAGGATCTTACTTTTGAGCGCCAAAATTAATCTTTGTTGGCGTTGCGAGCGGGCAAAGTCGGTGCCTTCATCGCCTTCGGCATTGCGCGAGCGGACGTATTTTAAGGCTGTCTCACCGTCCATTTTTTGTTGGCCGGCCTCAAAACGCACATGTTCATAGCGGCATTTAAAATCCTTATCGCCGCCACAAAGATCATTTTCTTTGCCCGGCAGCGGGTATTTGTCATCATCAAACGCGTTTTGCACCTCCACGGTGACCCCACCCAAACTATCAACCACCTTTTTGAAAACCGTAAAATCAATCATCACTTCGTAAGTAACCGGCTGGCCCAAGATCTCGCCGACAATTTTTTTGGTTTCACCAGCCCCCCGGTAGTGATAAACGCTGTTTAGTTTTGTCCGCAAGGCCGGCACCCAAATATCACGCGGCAAAGACAAAAGCAGGGTCTTGCCGGTTTGATTGTCCAGGGAAACAAACATAATCGTGTCGGTCAGATCGCTGCCGGCTTGATTTTGGCCGGCCACGCCTAAAACCAAAAGGTTAGTCCGGCCAGGCGCGGGCTGCAGAAAACGACTGACCAGCCAAAGAATGAGTCCCAAGATAGCGGCGGCCACGAAAACTCTTTTTCTCATGTTAAAATTAGGCTGTGAATGATAATGATATCTTATCTCATTTAAACCCCGATCAACAACAAGCAGTCGCTTTTAAAACCGGGCCGCTGTTGATTTTGGCCGGCGCCGGCTCGGGCAAAACCAGGGTCTTAACCTATCGGGCCGCCTGGCTAATTAAAAAACAAGCGGTTCTGCCACAAAACATTCTGCTTTTAACCTTTACCAACAAAGCGGCCGAAGAAATGAAGAAGCGACTTAAATTGTTATTAGTTAATAGTCATTCGTTATCAGTTAATGTTCCCTGGGCCGGCACTTTCCACTCCTTTTGCGCCCGCATCCTGCGTCATGAGGGCCGGTATCTTGAGATTCCCATCAACTACCTTATTTACGATGAGGCGGACCAAAAAGAAACCCTTAAATTAGCCATCAGCAAACTGGATTTACCGCCCAAGCGTTTCCCGGTACCGACGGTCGCGAACCTCATTTCTCAGGCCAAAAATGAACTGATCACACCCCTGGAATACCTGAACTACGTTCAGGGCGATTGGCAAAAGGACGTCGCCCAAATTTACCTGAAATACCAGCAGCTGCTTAAAGAATTCGGCGCTCTGGATTTCGACGATTTATTGCTGTCCACCGTCCGACTTTTCCAAAAAGAAAAAGCGGTGGCCAAAAAATACCAGGACCAATACCCCTGGATTCTTATTGACGAATATCAGGACACCAACCATGCCCAATATGTGCTGACGACTTTGCTGACGGGCAGCCGGCGGAATTTAACGACGGTGGGCGATGCCAGCCAGTCAATTTATTCATGGCGTGGCGCTGATTTTAGAAATTTGACCAATCTTAAAAAAGATTTCCCCGATTTAAAAATTATCAATTTGGAACAAAATTACCGGTCCACCCAAATTATTTTGGATGCCGCCAACGAGGTGATCAAAAAAAACACCACTCATCCGATCTTAAAACTTTGGACCGCTAAAAAAGGTGGCGAAAAAATTGTCGTTCGCCAAGCCAACTCGGAAATGGAAGAAGCGCTACTGGTTTTAGACGTTATCTTCCAAAAGCGGAGCCAACTTTCCCTTTCTGATTTTGCCGTTTTATACCGCACCAACGCCCAATCACGCATTTTAGAAGAAGTCTTTTTAAAAACCGCCATTCCTTATACCCTAGTGGGCGGCACTCATTTCTACGAAAGAAAAGAGGTCAAAGATTGCCTGGCTTACTTGCGCTTAGTGGCCAACCCCCAAGATGCGGTTTCTTTGAAAAGAGCGGAAAAGGTGGGCAAAAATAGGTTAAAAAAATTTCAAGAATTCTGTGTCAAAAAAGGGGAACAATTGGCCGATGGCGAAACTCTAAAAATTATTGACGAGGTTTTGGGGGTAACTGAATATCTAAAAATATTTGATGCCAATGATCCTCAAGACCAATCAAGAATTGAAAACATCCAGGAGTTGCGCTCCGTGGCCACCGAATTTCCCAACCTTAATGAATTTTTAGAAAACGTGGTCCTGATTCAAAGAGAATACACTCCCAGCGGCGCCGGCACAACTAGTAATGGCCGGGTGACTTTAATGACCTGTCATGCGGCTAAAGGCACCGAATTTGCGATTGTTTTTATCGTCGGCCTGGAAGAGGGCATTTTCCCCCACAGCCGCTCACTGATGGAAAAAGATCTTCTTGAAGAAGAGCGCCGACTTTGTTATGTCGCCATGACCAGGGCCAAAGAGCGGCTGTACATCACCTTTGCCCGCCAACGGCTTTATTTAGGCGAAAGGGCCACCCATTTACCCTCGCGCTTTTTAGACGAAATTCCCAAGCACTTACTGGATTTTAAAAATGCTACAATCGCTTTATGATTATCCGCGAGGTTTTACCCGCCGAAAAAGATCAATTTAACGCCCAAGCCGTCCATCCGCTGCAGTCTTGGGAATGGGGCGAATTCCGTCAAAAAACCGGCGTCAAAGTTATTCGCCTGGGAGCTTTTGAAAAACAAAAACTTTTGGCTACCTACCAAATGACCGCTCACTCCTTGCCACTGGTTGGCAAAAATATTATCTATTTTCCTCGCGGGCCCCTGCCAGACAAAGCGCTCTTAGAGGCCCTCACCAAAGTCGGCCTGGAAAATAACACGATTTTCGTCAAAATGGAGCCCAATATTTTAAGTAATCCTGACATTAAAAAATTCTTACTGGGTAACAGTTGCCAAGAAGGTCGGCCGCAATTTACCAAATACACTTTTACTCTGGATCTCACCAAGCCGGAAGAGCAACTCTTGGCCGAAATGAAATCCAAAACCCGTTACAATATCCGTTTGGCCCAAAAGCACGGGGTCGTGATTGCCGAGGACAATTCGCCGGCTGCCTTTGAAAAATATCTCAAATTAACCACCGAAACGACCACCCGCCAGGGCTTTTACTCCCATACGCCGAATTACCATCGGCGAATGTGGGAGACTTTACAGCCGGCGGGAATTGCTCATCTTTTTACCGCCACTTATCAGGGCCAAATTCTGGCCACTTATTTGTTTTTTGTTTTCAATCAGGTTTTATATTATCCTTATGGCGCCTCCACCCGCGAGCATCGCGAGGTAATGCCCACTTACGCCTTATTTTGGGAAGCCATTAAATTCGGGAAACGCTTGGGCTGCCAAAAATTTGACATGTGGGGCGCCTCAGGGCCCAATCCTGCCCCTAATGATCCCTGGCTGGGCTTTCACCGCTTCAAAGAAGGCTTCGGGGCCACCTTGACGGAATTTATCGGCACTTATGATTTAATTCTCAATCAGCCGTTTTATTCTTTATACAACCTCGCCAACGACTGGCGCTGGAAATTCTTGCGTCTTACTGCCAAATTTAAACACTAATTTTTACCCTTGACAGATTATTCTATGTATGCTAATATGAACCAATTATGAATAACTTAATGACTTATCAATTGGCCTCGGTTTCTGAATTACAAAGAGATTACCTTTCTCTGATTCAGAGAATTAAAAAACTGGCCCAACCCTTGTTCTTACTGCGTCGTAATCAACCCCAGGCGGTCCTGATTTCGGTCGACGCCTTTCAGGATTTGGTTGAAAAAAGTCAGCTTTATGAAGAAAAATTAGCCCTGGAGGCGATCGCGGAGTTTGAAAAAGACAAAAAGGCGGGCCGGCTTATCACCGGCACCAAGGCAGAAGATCTTCTTAAATGAAAATTACCCGGTATTTATATAACCCTCATTTTAGAAAATTGATTAAGGCGTTCCCCCTAAAGGAAAAAGCAAGGATCATTAGAAAAGTTAATTTATTTCTGGCTGATCCATATTCCCCAAATCTAAAAACGCATAAATTAAGCGGGCGGTTGAAAAATTACTGGTCTTTTTCAGTTTCCTATAATTTAAGGGTTCTTTTTAGATTTTATAAAGAAAACGTAGTTGAGTTTGTCGACCTCGGTACTCACGAAATTTACAAATAAACTGCCGCTACCATGCCTCGCAGATCAGCTTGAAGTCGCACCAATCACACCAGCGGCCGGGTGTGGGGCTAAAATCGCTGCGGCTGATGTTTTCAGCTTTAATTACCAAATCTTTTTTCGTTTGCGCCAATTGCGCCGCGGTCCGGCGGGTGGATTTTCTCTCGCCGGTTTCCAAAAAATAAAAAGTTAAAATCAGGTCTTCCGGCCGGCGGTTGTAAATCCCTCCGTCAGTGGCCGCCAAAGCGTAAATGGTCATCTGCAACGACTGGTCAACCGCTTTTTGGTCCCACACCCGGCCGGTTTTATAATCCACAATTTCCAGTTGCCGGCCTTTTTCCGCCACCCAATCCATTTTGCCGCCGATTTTCAGCTCCGGGGAAATTTTAATCATAAAAGGCTGTTCCAAGTCTTTGGGGATAGCTGTTTTATCTCTTACCTGATAAAACCGTGTCAGCATGTCTTCCGCCTGGCGATAGGCTTTCTGCTCATGGGCTTTACTGGCGAAGCCTTGGGCAGACCAATTAATTTTTAACATCGCCAGCAAATCTTTTACCCGCAGCTGCCGTCCGTCTTTAATATCCTGATAAAAATCCCGCAGGGTTTTGTGCATGGCGTCGCCCAGGCTTAAAGCGGCCGACGGCGGCACCGGAATCCGCGCCAAATAGCGATAGCGGTATTGTAAAGGACAGGTGTTGAAGATTTCCGCTTGGGAAAAAGACAAATAATTTATGGGCGTGTGGTTGATCGTTACCGGCCGTGCCTCTTCTTCAGGCTGCGCCCAATCCAAAATACTTAGCTGGTGACTGTTGGTTTTAGTGGCTGCCAGCGCTGCCTCTCCCAAAGCTTCCCCGACAAACGGCGACAGTTTCTTTTCTCTTTTGCCTTCGCCGTAATAATCGGCGGCCGTCAAGTAAAGCCGATCTCTGGCCCGCGTCATGCCCACATAAAAAAGCCGGCGCTCTTCCTGCTGATGCGAATCGCCGGCCGGCAAAGTTTCTTTAACCAGGGCTTCGGGGAGCGGAATTTGTTCCTGGCGCTGCCGCGTGGGGAAGCGGTCGGCCACCAGGTTAACCAAAAATACCACCGGAAACTCCAGACCTTTAGAAGAATGCACCGTTAACAAGTTAACCCGGTTTTCTTCCGTCCAATCGCTATTGCTGGCTAAAGGCGACTCGCCCAACTGCATGGCCAAATTCAGCCAGTCAACCACCGCCGACACCGAGGCGTCTTCATGATCAACCTCATACGTCTTGAGCCGGTCAAAAAGCTTGGAGATATTTTGCGCCTGGCGCTCTTCCAACGGCAGCTTGTATTCCGTTAATTTTTTCAGCAAACCGGAGTCCTGCAAAAAATAATAGAGAATTTGGCCGGCGGTTTCCTTAGCCAGCAACCCTAAGTGGCGATGAACCATCGCCACAAAATTGGCAATTTGCTGCTGGGTTTTAGCCGAAACAAGTATCTGACCAATTTTTTCGCAGGCCTCAAACAACGATAAATTTAGCCGCCGGCCGTAATTGCCGATCGCCGCCAAATCCCGGGGGAAAATTGCAAAATGCGGCATAGAAAGGACCCGGAATAAGGCCACACTGTTGTCAAAATTATAGAGCACTTCCAGATAAGCGATCAGGTCTTTCACTTCCGGCTGGCGGAAAAGCTGGCCCGGGCCTAAAAATTGGTAGGGTATGCCCAGGCGGTTGAGGGCTCGCGAAAAAGGATCGGCCTGGTTGTTGGCCCGCACCAAAATAGCAATATCTTTATATTGCAAATTTTCAATTTTCAATTTCAAATTTACAATTTCTTTAGCGACCGTTTCTGCCTCATTTTCCACCCGGTCGGCGTGCAAAAACTGCACCTTTTCGCCCTTAAGACCACGCATGGCCACCAGCTTCTTGTTGATTTTTTCTTTGACCTCCAGGCGGTCGGGGTTGTTGTTTTGAATTAGGCCGTAGGCCCGGTCCAAAATTTCCTGGGTGGAGCGGTAATTTTTGACCAAACTGACAATTTTGGCTTTGGGAAAACGTTTTCTGAATTGAATCACATTGGAAATAGCCGCTCCCCGCCAGCGATAAATCGCCTGGTCATCGTCGGCGCAAACCGTAATATTTTGTTTTGACCCGGCCAGTAAAATGGCCAATTCGTTTTGGGCAAAGTTGGTATCCTGAAATTCATCCACCAAAATGTATTTAAAAAGGGCTTGGTATTGGTGCAAAATATTTTTTCGGGTCCGAAAAAGCCGCAGCACCTGGGAAAGCAGATCGCCGAAATCGGTCTTACCCTCTTTAATTTTTAAATCTTCATACGTCTGATAGGCCTTGGCCAACTCCAGATATTTTTCTACCTCTTCCTTTGTGCTTTGTTCTTTGTGCTTTGTTCTTGCCCAATGAAGATATTCATTGGGCATTACGTCTTCATCTTTTAAGCGGGAAAAATGTTGGAGCATGCCCCCGATAAATTTGGTCGGATTACCCAGGGGCCGGAAATATTGCAAATCGAATTTAAATAAATGGCGGATTAAGAATTGAATGGTTTCCGCTTCGGTCATCAGTTTGTAGCCCGGATCCAAACCGATGTGGATCGCCTCAGCCCGCAAAACCCGGTCGCAAAAAGCATGGAAGGTGGAAATCCACATTTCGGTGTAGCCGTAGGGCATCGCCAAATCAACCCGCTCTTCCATTTCTCTGGCCGCCTTATCGGTAAAAGTGAGGGCCAAAATCTCCGCGGGTTTGGCCAAGCCTTTGGCCACTAACCATTTAATTCTCTCCGTCACCACGGTGGTTTTGCCGCTGCCGGCGCCGGCAATAATCAGCAGCGGCCCCTTGCCGGATTTAATCGCCGCCAGTTGTTCCTTGTTGAGCTTTTTTTCGGCCATAGTGGTATTATAACAGCGTCAAATGAGCGTAGAAATTAATCAGCCCGCCGATATTGAGCCTCCCTCTCCCGGTTCTTTTGATATGGAGTTGGACTGGCGGAAAATTCGCCAACAGCGGCTCCGAGTAGTTGCCCCTCAATTTGGCCTTGATGTCTCTAAACTAGTAATCGGTCAGATTTTAACTTGTATTATCGACGGCGGCAATATGGTCACTTGGATAAATTTTGGTTTTAAGTCCGCCACCGGTCGGGATGAATATCGTCGGCTAGTGGAGCGCCTAGCTTGGGAAATTGGCACTCCCGAGTTACCGGCTGGAATTAAAACGATCCTTGGAAAAGAAAAAGCCGCGATCGAAGAACTAGATGGCGGCGATGAAGCTTCGTTCAAAGAGGTTTCATTGGCATATTTTTCGGCCAGAGCAGAAACGATAGCCCCAAGAGAAAAAAGATCCCGCGCTCCAGGCAGCCGATGACTATTATGTTGAGGTAGCATGTTTCGGGATACTGGATGCGCCCTATCAGAACTTCATTGCCCAGCTTAATTCTTAATTTTTTTAGCGCACGGTAAGACTAATTTCCGTCTCCAGCGCTTCAGCAATCCGTTTTAACAAAGACAACGAGGGCTTGGCGTTCATTCCTTCCAGTCTGGAAATCACTGCCTGCCCGGTGCCGGCTTTTTTCGCCAAATCTTGCTGACTCATTTTTTTCTTTAGCCGCGCCGCCATCATTTGCCGAGCGATCTGGAACTCTGGCTCTAATTTCTCATATTCGCGCCGAAATTCCGAATCTTTCATCCATTTTTGATGAATTTTTTCAAATGGTATTAAATTTTTTCTATTCCTCATAGATACTCCATTAATCTTTTGCTTGCTAATTCTATTTCTCTGGGCGGTGTTTTGGCCGTCTTTTTTAAGAAAACATTAACAATAATTGCTTCTGCCTCGACAACGCCGAAAAGCAAACGAATATTGCCTGCTCGCAATTCCCAGATTGATCTAGTGAGCTTTTTTAAATAAATCTCACTTAACAAAAATCCTTTTTCGCTAAACAATCCAACAACCCTGGCAATTCGCGCCTTCTCCGGCCGAGAAAGTCTATTTAAAAGTTTTTCTGTTCTCCTGTCGATGCTGACTTTCATGCTTATTTTATGACAATTTTATCATAATGTCAATGGTCATTTTAAGGTTGTGTTGCCAGCTGACCGCAGGCAGCCTTAATGTCCAGCCCGAAGCGATATCTTTCCGTAAAAGAAACATGATTCGTGGTCAGAATCTTCTTAAAAGCCTCGACTCTTTCCCTGGAAGATGGTTTAAATTGGCCGGTCGGATTATATTGAATTAAATTTAGGTGAAAAATCGGATTGGTCAGCAACCGGCACAAATCAAGAGCGTCTTGATCGGAATCGTTCACACCGCCCAACAGCAGATATTCAAACATCACTTTGCGGTGCGTTTTTCGCAAATAATTTTTGACAGCCGCCATGACGACTGCCAACGGGTACTTTTGGTTGATGGGCATTAATTGGGACCGCAAACCATCGTTGGCGGCATGCAAAGAAATGGCCAAATTGACTTCCCAACCTTCATTACCGAATTTCTCAATCTCCTCAGGAAGGCCGGCAGTGGAAACGGCAATGTGCCGGGCGCCCAAGCCAAACATCGCCGGATTATTGAGCGCTTTAATCGATTGGACCACGTTATCATAATTTAGGAATGGCTCACCCATGCCCATAAAAACAATATTAGTAATTTTAGCCTTTTCTTTTTTTAGGCGGCGAGCAAAATATAACACTTGGTCAAGAATTTCATCCCTGTCCAAATTTCTTTTGAAGCCCATCTGGCCGGTGGCGCAAAAAAGACAACCCAACGGGCAACCAACTTGGCTGGAAATACAAACGGTGTGGCGGTCCTTAAGGCGCATCAAAACCGTTTCGATTTTTAAGCCATCGCCAAGAGTTATCAGGGCTTTAACCGTGCCGTCCTTTGAAATAAACTCCTGGGCATTGATTGCCAACGACACCTCTCGATTTAGCATTTCGCGAAGCGTTTTCGGTAAAGTTGTGCCGGCCCGCCAGTTGTCAATCAAATCTTGAAAAATCAATTTATTGATCTGTTGTCTCCGATACACCGGTTCATTAACCAACAATTGGTCGAGTTTTAGGAAATTCATCATTTAATTATACCGAAAACGGCCGCCACAGTTAAATTTGATTCTCTTTAGTCGCCAAAAGAGGTATAATTAAAGCATGTATAATTGGTCGGTGGACGAAAAAGAGTTCAAAAAGGAAAACCCCAAAGAATACCGCCTTTGGCGCTTAACCCAGCTAATAAACTATGGCCTGGATGGCGAAAAATTGAGCAAAAAACTGGTTAAAGAAGCCTGGCACAAAATCAAAGGCAATCTTGACCCTTATAAAAAACGCGCTGTGGAGTATTTATTATGGGGAAAACTATACTCACTCCCAAACAATCTAACTTTTTGGAACTGGCCGCTTCCGAAAAACAAATAACTAAAAGGTTTTACTTAACCGGCGGAACGGCTCTGGCGGAATTTTACTTAAAACACCGCCTTTCTCAAGACATAGATTTATTTAGCGAAAGAGCCGAAGTTGATCCTAAAATCATTGAGGCCTTCCTAAAAAGAGTTTCGTCTCATCTCGGCGTTGCCCACATCAAAAGGAGTCAGTTTTTAGGACTTTTTAGCTATAAATTAATTTATAAAGATAAGGAAGAGCTAAAGGTTGATTTTAGCTACTATCCGTTTCCTCGAATTGAAAAAGGAAAAAAATTTAGGCAGTTGGATGTGGCCAGTATTTATGATATTGCCGTCGATAAGCTCCATACCATTTTTATGAAGCCTCGTGGCCGGGACTATGTTGATCTTTATTTTATCCTCAAAGAAGGAGATTATTCTTTAAAGAGACTAATCTTAGATGCTAAGGCAAAATTTGACTGGGACATCGATAAAGTTAATCTTGCCAGCCAATTTATCCGAGTAAAAGAATTCAAAGAGGCCCTGCCAATGCTCGGGCCGTTTAACCGCAATGATTTGGAAGATTTTTTCCTCAATCTAGCCAAAAGTCTTAAAAAAGAAATTTTTAAAGATTAAGGGAAATTAATTTCCCAATTAAATATTTATGAAACCCAGCATCCTTTTTTTAACCTGTGCCGATGAAAAAGGGGTGGCCCAACTTTTGTGATAAAATCAAAATATGAGGCTTAGATTCGTTTTGCTTAGCTTATTTCTGGTTACGATTTTGGGGATCCTCGGTGCCTTTCTTTTCGTTTCTGACAACGTTTACTTACTTTCTACCTCGATTTATGTCCCCAGAAGCCTTCCTGTCAATCAAAAGGAGGCAATCAGAATCGCTAACAGCGTTATAAGTGTTTATCTTCCAGAAAAAAGAATTCTACTTTGTCGAGCTATCCACGAGGGTGGCGTTCTACCAGAACAGAGACATAACTATTCTGAAGAATATTTGAAAAAGACTGACTACTATGATGTAGTATACAGGCCCATTCCTTGTTGTCTCGGCATGTGCGCGGGCGGCTGGGGAATCAGAGTTTTAAAAAGTAATGGGGGTTGGACGTCTGCAGGCTTGCTCTAATGAATTTAAACAGGTTAGTTATTCCTCAATCTCTAATTGCTTTGTTTCTTCTTTCGTCCCCTCACCAAGATTTTGGGTGGCGGAGAGTTTCTGGCCAAGCAACGAAAAACCGGAATTAACATTGGCCATTTGGTTGTAGGAATTGGTGATGTGGCGGTTGAGAACCGAGAGATCGCCGTTAAGCTTGCTGTAGTCTTTTTGGATGGCCCGCAAAAGCGAAAAAACCTGGCGGGTTTTGACCTCAATTTCTTTACCCTGATAAGAAAGCAGGATGACCTG
This sequence comes from uncultured Gammaproteobacteria bacterium, assembly GCA_964613135.1. Taxonomy (GTDB): domain Bacteria; phylum Patescibacteriota; class Microgenomatia; order PFEM01; family CAZTHI01; genus CAZTHI01. Next base: position 10,387 of record CAZTHI010000010.1, on the reverse strand, counting down.
GAGGTTGGCGTATAGAGTATTGGGCGACACCGGATAAACCCGGTTTTCGCGGGCAAAGTCCGTCAACTCGGTAATATTAACCACCTCGTAATAAACCGGCTCTGAGGGCACATACATCAGGGCAAAATCCATCGTCCCTTCCTCCGGCAAAATATATTTTTGAGAAATATCCAAGATATGTTTTTTGACATTTTTGATAAATTCTTTTTTGGCGACTTCTCTTTCGGCAGCATTTTCGGCGCCGATCATTTTTTGAAAGTTTTCCGCCGGGAATTTGGCGTCAATCGGCAATAAACCGGCAGCGGTCCGGATGGCGGCATCAACTTTATCGCCGGACTTAAAAGTATGTTGCAGAAAAAAACTGTTTTTGGGAAACATCTGGGAAATTAAATCTTTCAGCACCTGCTCGCCGATATTACCCCGCAGTTTGGGCGACCGCAAATAGTCCTGCAGATTTTTCATCGAGGCGGACAACTCCGCAAATTTGCCGGCGTCCCGCTGGATCTGCGACATTAAGCGGGCGGCGTTATCCAGGCGGTTGTTTAAATCCACATTGCCCCTTTGTAGGGTGTCGGAAAGATTCTTGGAGGAATTATCAACGCTGGACTGCATGCTTTTGAGCCAGGCAGTCAGGGTTTCGTCGGCCCCGGTGGATTTTTTAATTTCGGCAAGCTGACGCAAAATGAGCCAAACCGCGATCGCTAAACCGCCCAGGATAAGCGCCGCCAATAAGTAAAGCTCGTTGGCCATGGCTTTAATTTTAACAAATCATCGGTTAGAATTAAACCGTGGCAACCAAGCGGCGGAAAAACTTTTTACCGACTCTCCTTCTGGCCATAATTTTCTGGGGACTACTGGCCGGGTTAATTTATCTTTTCCCACCAACCTCCGACTCATCACTCTTTCTTTTTTACTCATTACTCTTTTTAGCGGTTTTTCTCACCTCAGCCCTAATCTTTGCCAACAGTAAGGTGGGTCTGCTGACAGCTGTTTTTACTGTCACCGCCTTAATTTTTCAGCAATTTAAAATTAATAATTTCTTGACCTTCGGCATTTTAATCGCGATCTTTGCCGTCCTCGGTCTTTATTTCCGAAAGCTATAGTCCCGAGCGCAGTCGAGGGATTGACAACCGGCTCCAACGATGATAAAGTTAGTTTAGATAATGAAACTGCCCAGTTTATTTAATTGGAGTAGTTTTATTATATGTGGACTTCTAAAAAACCGGTTAATCAAAATTTAAGAAAGCAGATCTCCCAAATGCTTTATCAGGTGGTGAGTGATGTCAAAAACCCGGACGAAGCCAAAATGCTTTTGGAAGATTTTTTGTCGAAAGAAGAATTGGCAGTAGTGACTCGCCGGCTGGCGGTCGCCTATTTTATCAATCAGGGTAAAAGTTACGGCGAGATTAAGGACTTGCTTAATGTTTCCAGCACCACCATTGCCAGCATCGCTCCCCAAATTGAAAAACGGCCCGGCTATCAGCTGGCCCTGAAAAAAATCCGCGCCGAAGAGTGGGCTCAAAATTGGGCCGATAAGATCGAAGACATTTTTAAAAGAAGATAAACTCCTGCTATAATTGGCTTCATGGACAGTAATATTGTGGAAATTAAGGCCAAACTCCGCGGCAAAGATTTTCTTTTTCATTCCCGGCCGGGTGTTTTTGCCAAAAACGACCTTGACCAAGGCTCAAAATTACTCATCGAAACCATGGAGATTAAGCCCGGCGATACCATTCTTGATTTGGGCTGCGGCTATGGCCCCATTGGCATTGTCGCCGCTGACTTGGCCACTCAGGGAAGGGCCGTCTTAATTGATGCTAATATCCGGGCAGTACGCCTAGCCGAGGAAAATATTAAAATAAATTTAATCACTAACGCCCGGACATTTTTGAGTGACGGCCTAGAGGCGGTCAAGGATCAACAATTTACGGTCGTGCTTTCCAACCCGCCGGCCAGCGCCGGCTTGGAAATCTTTGCGGAATTTTGCCAGGGCGCCTTTGATTGCCTAAGGCCGGGCGGGAAACTCTATTTTGTCACCCAGGGTCGGCTAAAAGAAGCCGTTAAAAGAGTTTTTGAAAAAGTTTTCGGTAATTTTGAGATCGCTGCCCGCGATAACAAATACCTGGTTTCGTTAGCGATTAAAAAATAAAACTATGACCAAGAAATTTTTTGTCACTACGCCAATTTATTACGTTAACGATGTTCCTCATATTGGCCACACGTGTACGACCATCGTGGCCGATATTATTGCCCGCTACCATAAGCTGCTGGGGGAAGAGGTTTTCTTCCTGACGGGCACGGACGAGCACGGCGCCAAGGTGGCCGAAGAAGCTAAAAAAGTCGGGCTTTCGCCGCAGGATTTTTGCGATAAGGTCAGCCAAACTTTCGCGGCCATTTGGCCCAAGTTAAATATCCACTTCGACTATTTTATCCGCACGACCAATCCGCAACACGAAAAAATCGTCCAAGAGCTAATCCAAAAAATTTACGACCGTGGTGATATCTATAAAGCCAAATATGAAGGCCTTTATTGTGTTGGTTGTGAACGGTTTTACACCGAAGCCGATCTGGTCGACGACAAATGCCCACTCCACCCGAATAAAGAAATCCAAAAACAAGCGGAGAACAATTACTTTTTTAAGCTTTCGAAATATGCGCCTCTTTTAATCAAAGCAATCGAAAATCCCACCGATCTCAATCATTATCAAGTCTCCCCCTCTGCTAAAAAGGAAGAAATTCTCAGCAAACTAAAGGCCGGTGTCGGTGACCTCAGCATTTCCCGAGCCAATGTTCCCTGGGGTATCCCCATTCCCTGGGATAAAAGCCAAACGATTTATGTCTGGTTTGACGCGTTAATCAATTATTACAGCGCCCTGAAAATAACCGGCAAAGAAGATTTTTGGCCGGCGGATTTACACTTAATCGGCAAAGAGATTCTTTGGTTTCATGCCGTTATCTGGGAAGCGATGTTGATGGCTGCCAAACTCCCGGTGCCCAAAGAAGTTTTTGCCCATAATTTCTATATGATCGACGGCCGGAAGATGAGCAAATCATTGGGCAATGTGATTGCCCCGCAGCAACTAATGGATAAATTCGGGCCGGAGGCGACCCGATATTTGATTGCGTCCAGTTTCCCGTACGACAAGGATAGCGACGTTGGCCTGCAAAGATTTACGGAAAAATACAACGCTGATCTAGCTAATGGTCTGGGCAATCTAGTCGCCCGCGTCGCCAAACTTTGCGAAACCAAAAATTATTCTCCATCAAACTTCGAGTCCGCTTCTTTAAAAATCGCCGGTTATCACGATTTTATGCAAAAATTCCAGGTCAATTTGGCCCTGGAAGAAATTTGGAAACAGATTAAGGCGCTTGACGTTTTGATTAACAACCAAAAGCCCTGGGAAAAAGCGGATGAAGAAGCCCAGACAACTTTAACCACGGCAGTTGGCAATATTCTAAGCATTGCCAAGGCGGTTGAGCCGTTTCTGCCGGAAACGGCGGCAAAAATCGAAAAACAATTCGCCGGGCCGAAGATTAAATCCGCAAAACCTTTATTTCCGAGAATCTAACTATGCTGGCTTCTATTGTCATCCGCACCAAAAATGAGGAGAAATGGCTGGGGAAGGTGCTTGAAAAGCTTTATCACCAAACGCTCCAAGATTTTGAGGTAATCATTGTCGATTCTGGCTCTACTGACAAAACTTTAGACATTATTAAGAACTTTCCGGTGAAGCTTTTTCAAATCAAGCCTAGAGAATTTAATTACAGTTACGCTCTCAACCTGGGCATCTCTAAGGCAAGAGGGGTCTTTATTTGTGTCCTTTCTGGTCATTCGGTCCCCATTGGTAATAAGTTTTTAGAAAACGGCCTTAAAAACTTTAGCGATCCTGCTATTGCAGGGGTAAGTGGTTATAATTATCCTCTACCAGACGCTCCTTTTTATGAAAAAATAATTGTCGAAAGGGGTAAAAGAAAGGTTTGGCAGCAATTGGATAATCGTGTCTCCTTGTTTCCTAAAAAGCTTTGGAAAAGCTATCCGTTTGATGAAAGTTTATCAAATTGTGAAGATTATGACTGGGGGCAAGAAATGATTGCTCGTGGTTACAAACTTATCCGTGATCCAGAATTTTCGGTATATCACAGCCATTACTCTCTGCGGGGTAAATTAAAAGCAGAGTTGTGGGATTGGCGGAAGACTATTAGAAAAATTAACAAACGCCAAAGACTGGGAAAATCATTTACTAAAATAAAAAGTGCGTAGAAACATCTTTCTCGTGTTAAAATACTGAAGATGACTCAGCGAGCCAGACAATTTATTATCAAGCACGATCATCTGGTTCAACGGCTGTTGGAAATGCTGCCGGGCTTTTTCTCCTGGGGTACTATCATTTTCTTTTTTGCCGGCAGCTTTTTGATCCCCTTGCAGATTGCCTATTTGGTCATCCTTTTTGACGTCTTTTGGCTGTACAAGTCAGTTACCTTCGCTGCCTCAGCCATCCTTTCCTACTGGCGCATCAAGGCCTCGGAGAAAATGGATTGGCTGGGTGAACTGGAATTCTTACCCGATTGGAAAAAGGTCCACCACTTCATCATCATTCCCCAATATAAAGAGCCATTGCATATTCTGGAGCGCGCCTTAACTTCGCTGACCAAACAGGACTTCCCCTTAAAACAGCTGACGGTGGTCCTGGCCACCGAAGCCCGCGATATAGAGTCGCCTGCCAAGGTCGCTGCTCTGCAAAAAGAATTTGCCGGTAAATTCGCCAATCTGGTGGTCACCGTTCACACCTTAGTCGAGCGTGAGGTGGCCGGCAAAGCGTCCAACGAAAATTACGCCGCCCGCTGGGTCAAAAAGAACTTGATTGAAAAAAATAACATGGACATGCGCTACATGATCATTACCAGTAGCGACGCCGATCATTGCTTTAGCCCTAAGCACTTCTCCTCCCTGACTTACGCCTTCTTGGACGATCCCAACCGCTACCTGCATTTCTGGCAACCGGCGGTTTTTTACTACAATAATTTTTGGCGGCTGCCGGCGATCACCCGGGTGGTCAATACCTTCGGCTCGATTTGGAACGGCGCCATCCTTTCCCGCAAAGACCGGCTCATTTCCTGCCAAAATTACTCCCTTTCCTTTAAACTATTGGACGACGTCGATTATTGGAACCCGGAAATCATCCCCGAGGATTATCACATCTTTTTCAAGGCCTATTACAAAAAACAGGGCCGGGTGGAAACTCAGCCGATTTTTATTCCGGTTTACGCCGACGCCGCCGAAGGCGAAACTTGGTGGGCCAGCGTTAAAAACACCTATCAGCAATTTCAACGCTGGGCCTGGGGCGTCTCCGACGACCCCAATGTGATTAAAAACTATCTCCTCACTCCCACGGTTTCTTTTTGGGACAAAACCATTCGCCTTTTTAAACTGATGGAGGATCACCTGCTGATGCCGACCAATTGGTTTTTCATCACCCTGGGCATCACTATCCCCACTTTTTTCGTTAAGGAGTTCTCTAAAACTGCCATCGGTTATACTTTGCCGCAAACTTCCGGCCTGATGCTAAGTCTGTGCCTGGTTTTCCTGGTCGTGATTTTGGTCATCAACGCCAAACAACGCCCTCCCCGGCCCAGCGATTTTTCCCGCCTGCGCGCTCTGTTAATACCATTGGAGTTTGTCCTGATGCCGATTTCCGGACTGATTTTTGGCGCCATTCCCGGCCTGGACGCTCATACCCGCTTAATGTTGGGGAAATATCTGGAATACCGGGTCACCAAAAAGTTTTGAGTGTCATCGCGTTATGCTATGAGAAAGAAAATTTGGCAGCATCGTTTCCTGCTCGGCTGCTTGGGGTTGGCCGCCATCCTGCGCCTACCTTCTCTATTTGAACCCTTCTGGTACGGCGACGAGGGCATTTACCTGACGCTGGGATTGGCCATTAAAAAGGGACTGGTGTTATACCGCGATATCCACGATAATAAACCGCCCTTGCTGTATTTTCTGGCCTTCCTGGCCGGCAGCGTTTTTTGGTTCCGGGCGATTTTGCTGACCTGGATGTTGGCCACCACAGCCTTATTCTGGGATTTGGCTAGCTCCCTTTTCCCCCAACAACCAAAATTAACCAAGATCAGCACGGTCGCTTTCGCGCTTTTATCCTCCGTGCCCCTGATTGAAGGCAACGTTGCTAATGCCGAGATTTTTATGATCGGCACTACTATTGCCGCTTTTTATCTTTTTCTGAAGGCCAAAACTCATTTACACTTTTTATTGGCGGGCCTGCTTTTTTCCTGTTCCACGCTTTTTAAAGTGCCGGCGGGTTTTGACCTGGCGGCCGCGGCGATCTTTATCTTGTTTTGGCTGACCCGGAAAAATCTTAAAGATTCGGCCTTAAATTTAGCGGCCTTAGTTTTGGGCTATCTTTTGCCAATCGGCCTTACCGCCGTTTATTTTACCGCCCACGGCGCCCTGGCTTTTTACCTCAAGGCCGCTTTTATGCAAAACATCCCGTATCTTTCTTCCTGGGCCGCCGGCACCATGTCCGGGGGCGGGGTAACCGCCAAAACCGGCCTGATGATACGCGCCTTGGCTTTATCGGTCGGTTTGTTTTCCGTTTACCGACTGAAAGCGCATCTGCTCAGACCGACGGTCCTAATCACCATTTGGTTTCTGATGGCGCTTTTTGCCGCCGCCTTATCGGAACGGCCTTATCCGCATTACCTCATTCAGGTTTTGCCGGCTTTTTGCCTCATATTGGGCCTGCTTTTTGCCGGTGCCGGAGTCATGATACGACGCTTGGCTTTTGGCTTAATAGCCGTCCTCGCAGTTACGGTCATGGCCATTCAATTTTGGCTTTACCCGGTTTTCGGTTATTACACGAATTTTCTGAGTTATCTCGGCGGCTTTCATAAACAGACTCAATATTTCGCCTGGTTTAACCCGCAGGCCAACCAAACCTATGAATTGGCCAAATTCCTGTCCTTATACACCACCGAAAACGAAAAAGTTTTTATTTGGGGCGACGAGCCCAACGTTTACGCTTTATCACGGCGCTTGCCGGTCGGCCGCTATACCGTGGCCTATCACATTGTTGATTTTAACGGCTACCAAGAAACCATGACCGCTTTAAGGGAAAATCCGCCCCGTTACTTGATCGTGATGAAAAACGAAAAACGTTTGTTCTCGGATTTGAACGGTTTTATCAATAATTATTATCTTTTGGAAAAAGACTTCGACGGAACCAAGATCTTCCGTCGCCAGAGTGTTATATAATACCGCTATGCTGGTTACCGACCGAATTTCTAAACTCGGCTTCCGTCTGACTTTGCTCCTGGTGATTATCCAAGCCCTAGTGCTCCTGTCTTCCTGGCGGTTTCTGCCGCCCAAATTGCCGCTTTTCTATTCTAGGCCCTGGGGCGAAGAACAACTGACCACCGCCGCCGGCCTTTGGCTCATTTCCGGCCTCTCGTTAATCGTCTTTTTAGTGAACCTGGCCAGCGCCTCGCTGGCGGGTGAAGAAAGCTTAGCCAAACAGATTTTGGCGGTCAGCGGCCTGATTTTTAGTTTTTTGGGGCTAATTTCGCTTATTCAAATAGTCAGATTGGTCATTTAAGATGGACTTTCCTCTGTTAACCAACTTAATTTTGGGGCCGATACTCCTGGCTTTTGCCATTGCTTTTGTGACCACGCCGATCGTCATTTTTACCTACCGGCGATTAGGCTGGGTTGAGTTACCAAACCGGCACGCTAAGGACACCCATACTTACCCTGTGCCCCGAGGCGGTGGCATTCCCGTCTACGTGTCGCTACTGGTCTCCGGCTTGCTTTTGCTGCCTTTCGACCGGCAATTGACCGGGATTTTGGCCGGCGCCACCCTAATGATGGTCATGGGCGTCCTGGACGACCGCTTTAATATTAATCCTTACCTGCGGCTGGGCGGCTGTTTTCTGGCAGCCGTGCTGGTGATTAGGGCCGGTATCGGCATTTCCTTTATCACCAATCCTTTGGGGGGCATTATCGTCCTGAGCGCTGTCTTCGCCACGGCTCTAGCCATTTTTTGGATGATGTTTTTAGCCAACACCGTTAATTGGGCCAAGGGTTTCGACGGCCAATTGCCGGGCATTGTCGCCGTGGCCGCCATCACCATTGCCCTTTTTTCCCTGCGCTACTCGGCCGATATCACCCAATGGCCGATTGCCATTCTGGCCTCGATTACCGCCGGCGCTTATTTGGGCTTTTTACCTTTTAATTTTTATCCGCAAAAGATTATGCCCGGCTACGGCGGCGGCACTTTAGCGGGCTTTATGCTGGCGGTCTTAACGATTCTTTCCACCAGTAAAATTCTGACCGCCATGGTAGTTTTGGGCATTCCCATCGCCGACGCCGGTTGGTCAATGCTGCGCCGGGTGCTGACCGGTCATTCGCCGGTGTGGGGCGACCGCGGTCATTTACATCATAAAATTTTGGACGAATGGCGATGGGGTAAACGTCGGGCAGCCCTTTTTTACTGGCTAGTCACGGCCCTACTGGGCGTCTTGGCGCTCAACCTCAACAGTCAGCAGAAATTTTACACGATTATTCTCTTGGCGGTGATTATCGGGGGTTTGCTTTTGTGGTTTAACTACTTCACCAAGTCGACGTAAACGCCGGAAACCCAACCTGCCTTATCGGTTTCGTATTCGATCTTTAACCAACCGGATTTTTCTTCATTAAGATAAGGAAAAGTTTCACCGGGATTAACCTTGGCCGCTTCCGTAGCCGTCGATGACGGTTCGGTTCTCACCCGCAACCAGCCGGTCGGCGTCTCCTTAATGATCACATAGGGCTTAGCGGGTGGCGTGGGGGTCGTATTGGCCTCGCCGCTGGCGGTAGCTTCCTGTCCGGTCTCCATATCTTTAGCCAACTGCACGTTAATGATCAATTTATAGCCGGCGACCGCCTTAAAAGAAATGCTTCTTTCCTGATAGCCGGTGGTGGAAACGGCAACCTGATGGCTGCCAGGCGCCAAGCCCTCCTTTAACACCGGCGAAAACCCCTGCGGCTCGCCATCGAGCTTAACCATTGCTTGATCGGGGATAGAAATAACCGCTAAGGCTCCCTTGTCCCGGGAAGAGATCTTTTCCATCGTTAGCACTTCGCCGGAAGATGTTTGGTCACTAACGCCAAGACTGCGGTTAATCACCGTGGAAATACCGGAACTTAAAACCACTTTGCCCTCCCAGGAAACCAGATTATCGGCGGCCACCTCCGGCACAAGTTTAATCAGATGTTCGCCGGTTTTAATCTTATCGTCAAAGAAATTGGTGATACCGGCCTGGGTGCCGTCAATAAAAACCGTGGAGCGGGGAGTCGTGGAAATTTGCAGGGCTCCCAAACCAACTTTGTTGAAAAATTTATTCTTAACAATCAGCCCCAGTAAAACAACGGCCAAAATTAAACCGATGGCAATAAGCCAATTCTTTTTGGTGGTCGTTTGTCGTTGGCCAAAATAAGTTTCTTCCATATGTGGAGGCCTAGGTCGGAATCGAACCGGCGCATAGCTGTTTTGCAGACAGCCGCGTTTCCTCTTCGCCACTAGGCCACGTCCCTATTATACCAAAACTTGCCTTATTGTGCTATAATGTCACCAGTCCTTTCAAGCGATATGAAAGGATTTTTTTGTGGAGAAACCTATGAAAAAGAGAATCATTTTTGCCATCAGCAAGACTGCCAAGCGGTTTTATCGGTTCTACCGGACGGCCACCATGGGCCTACGCCGGCTGGCCGAAAATCGGCAAATCCGCCACGCTTTTAATATCAATCTGATGGCGGCCAGCCTACTTTTAGGCATCGTTTCGCCCTCAGTGTCGGCTTTTACCGACAATCCTGCGGAAGAGATTACGACCGTCAACCCGGTGATCAGCCAGCTGACCACGGAACACTCGGTCCGGGTGCCCACGGAAAATTTCATCATTAATCAAGGCTATTCCTTTTTCCACCCCGGCATCGACCTTAAGGGGGCCATTGGCGAGCCGGTTTACCCCATCATGCCCGGCGTGGTGGAGCAAACTGTTGCCGACCGCTTTGGCTACGGCAACCACGTCATCGTTAACCATGGTTCCGGCTTTAAATCCCTGTATGGCCATTTTTCCAAGATTATCGCCAAGGAAGGCCAGGAAGTCGATAAAAACACGGTTATTGGTTTAATCGGTTCCACCGGTTGGTCCACCGGCCCGCATTTACATTTCGAGGTTTGGGATAACGGCCGACCGTTCAACCCGCTGACTATTCTGAAGTAAAGAAAATTATTCAACTTCCCGGTGCTGTTCTGGCGTCCAGGCGGGCGCGCAAGGTACAAACATCGTCATTTTGCCATCCCAGAAATATCTTTCCCCTGGCTCGACCAAAACT
>CAZTHI010000009.1:16523-26366 GCA_964613135.1 uncultured Gammaproteobacteria bacterium | reverse complement strand
GCTTCAATTAAGGGGGATAATTTTTATTTTTCCTCTATTACTTCGCCAAACTCATTAAAGTGGTCTGGGGAAACTTCACCCGAAGTTGATTCTACCGATTCACCATTTTCAAATCTCCTTTTTAAATCCAAATCTTTCAGATTTTGAGCTACTGTTCCCTCAATCGACCCCTCACCTCTGGCCGGAGGCCTTTCTCCTCTTGCCCTGGCTTATACTGCCCTCCTTCTTAATTCCTCTAAAGACACGACGGAAGCAAATTCTTGATTTAATTCTGAGGAGTTTTCTTCAGCCATAGTTATAGTATAGGCCGCATAAATTTGCTGTCAAGCTTGACTCTAACGAAATTTTTTGGTTAATTTTTGGTCAAAGATGATGGGAAAGTTTGGCCAATCCTTTATCAAAAGAAATAATCTTTCGGGAAGAAGCAATCTGGCAAAGATAAACATCGGTAAAGTCGATTTTTTGTTTTGCCATTATTTTCAAAGCTTTTACAACTAATTCCTTTTTGGTTTCCATGATTCGTAAATTATTCAGGGCCAAAAGGGTCAAAATCTGGGGAAGATAAACTTCTCTTTTAAGGTCGTAATAATTCTCCAAAATCCAAATCAGTTCATCCATCACCAAGATCGAAACTAAGCCTTTAATTTTCCCCTTTTCTATTTTTTCAAAAATTTTTTGGGCTTTTTCAAACTGAGAGGCAACATCTTTAACCAGAAAGCGAACAAAAATATTGGTATCTAAAATACATTCATCCATTTTTAGCCAATTTAGCGGCCGTTTTCCTTTTGGCCTCTTTTAATATTGTTGAAAAAGAAGCCTCTAATTTTAATGGGGAAACACTGTCGGTTAGGCTGCCGGCAGTCTGTTCCACAATCGAAGTTCTCAAAGGCCTCATCACCAATGCTTCTTCCTGGGCCTCCAATATCAATTTTCCCTGGTGTTTTAAACCCAGCGCGAGCAATATTTCTTTAGGAATCGTTATCTGCTGTTTAGAAGATACTGTAACTATTCTCATATTGCTTTACTTTTAGCAGATTGCCTTACTTTTGTCAAGAGGTAAAGTGTTTACCAACGAAAGTGACTAAAGGCCTTGTTGACCCTACGAACCTTACCGTTCGCCTTTTCAGTTCTATCCGAACACGGCTCACGGAGCGGTTTCAGTAGGACTTCATAAAGCTTTCGTTACCATCTGAAATGCGCGAAAGCTTTATTCGCTTCGGCGACGTGCATGGTGTCTTCCCGCTTTTTAACGGCGCCGCCGGTTTTATTGAAGGCGTCCCAAATTTCTGCCGCCAATTTACCCGAAAAATGATGATATTCTTTATTGGCCCGCTTTCTGGCGGCTTCAACCAGCCAACGAATGGCCAAGCTTTCCTTGCGCTCGGTTCTCACCGGCGCCGGCACCTGATAAGCCGCACCGCCGACTCGGCGGGATCTCACTTCCAACGGCGGTTTGATGTTTTCCAAAGCTTGCTGAAAAACCTCTAAGGCGCTGGTTTTGGCTTTTTCCTCCACCAATTTTAAGGCTTCGTAAACCTGTTTTTGCGCCACTGATTTCTTGCCGTCTTGCATAATCCGGTTGATCAACTTATTAACCACCAGACTTTGGAAAACCGGGTCGATGGCAGTGATTCTTTTTTTGATTTCTTTAGATCTTGGCATAGTTAAGCGACTTTGGCTCCGGGATTCTTGCGGGCGCCGTATTTCGAGCGGCCTTTTTTACGGCCCTCAACGCCGGCCAAATCCCCGTAACCCCTGACTAAATGATATTTTACGCCTGGCAAGTCTTTAATGCGACCGCCTCTAACCAAAACAATGCCGTGCTCGGCTAAATTATGGCCTTCTCCCTGGATGTAGGCGGTCACCTCCTGACGGTTGGACAGCCGCACCCTAGCCACTTTTCTTAAAGCGGAATTCGGTTTTTTGGGCGTCATCGTTTTAACCAGCAAGACCACGCCTCTTTTTTGCGGATTAATGGTCTGGATCATCCGGCGGGAACGCGCATTAAAAGTCCGGCGCAAAGAGGTGGCTTTGATTTTTTTATGGATTTTGTGGCGGCCGTGGCGGACCAGCTGATTAATGGTGGGCATAATTTAGGCTTCGGTTTTCATCCTCTCTGGCATGACCGGAATTAACCGGCCGATAATGACGTTCTCTTTAAGGCCCACCAAATGATCTTCTCTGCCCTCCAGGGCGGCGTCGGTTAAGACATTGGTCGTTTCTTCAAAGGAAGCGGCCGACAGCCAGGATTCCGTGTATAAAGACGCACGGGTGATACCTAAAATTACCTGTAAGGAAGTCGCCGGTTGATTCTTTTTGGCCAAAACCTTTGTGTTTTCTTGATCAAATTTATTTTTTAAAACCAGCTCTCCGGGCAAGAATTCCGTTTCGCCGGGAGTTTCCACTCTGACCTTATCGCACATCTTCCGCAGAATCACTTCGAAATGTTTGTCGTTGATGGGAATCCCCTGGGATTCATAAACACCCTGGATTTCTTCAATCAAATATTCTTGAGCGGCCCGCAAACCCCGAATGGCCAAAACTTCTTTAATGTCCAACGATCCGGCAATAAGCGGCGCGCCAGCCTCAATCAGCTGGCCGTCGGCCACCCGTAGAACGCTGACAACGGGGACGGCATATTCTCGTTCCTGAGCGTTCTTTACCCCTACGCTTCTGATTTTAATTTTATAGCCCTCGTCGGTCTCCACGATTTTGACTTTGCCGGCAATTTCCGCCAGGGGCGACAGGGTTTTCGGCATGCGCGCTTCAAATAATTCTTCTACCCGCGGCAAACCCTGCGTGACATCGGAGATAACAATACCGCCGAAATGCTTCGTTCTTAAAGTCAGTTGCGTGCCCGGCTCGCCGATGGACTGGGCGGCGATCACGCCTACCGGCGTGCCCAGTTCCACCATCTTTTTGCTGCCCAAATCCAAACCGTAGCAGGTGGCGCAAATACCGTATTCGGATTCACAGGTTAAGGGCGAGCGAATAGTAATTCCCTGAATCTTATGCTTTTCTAAAAGTTCCAAATTGCCCTCGGTAATCACCTCTCCTGCCTTGAGAATCGTTTTCTTCGTCTTAAGCTCCACCACCGGCCGGGCCAAAACACGGCCCAGGGCCCGCAATAAAAACTTATCGGCTCGTTTGCCGGTCCTGACAATTTTAACCCCTTCTTTGGTCTGACAATCCTGGCTTCTGACAATCACTTCATGAGCAACATCGACCAGCCTCCGGGTCAGATAGCCGGCATCGGAAGTTTTAACAGCGGTGTCAATTAAGCCTTTGCGGGAACCACGAGCGCTGGTAATGTATTCAAAAACCGACAAGCCCTCGCGGTAGTTGGATTTCGTGGGCAAATTGACGATTTTGCCCAGTGGGTCAACGACCAAACCTTGCATGGCCGAAAGTTGTTTCACCTGATCTTTGGAAGCCCGGCGGACACCGGCGCCGACAATGAGAGCGATACTGTTTTGGGCCGGGAACATCTCCCAGGTTAATCTTGCCAACTCTTCGGTCGTCGCCATCCAGATATCTTGCGTCAAACGGATTTTCTCCGGTTCGGTGATTAAGCCCTGAGCAAAATTATTTTCAATCTCGGCCACTTTTTGATTGGAAGCAGCAATCACCTTGCTTTTACCCGGATAAACATAGCAGTCCCAGATGCCCACCGAGAGGCCGGAAAGCGTCATGCCCCAGAAACCCAAACTCTTCAGACTGTCAATCAGATTAACGACTTCGTCATTGGAACAGACTTGCATCGCCCGCGTCACTAAAGCCTTAACAGTCGCCTGTTTAATTTCGTCATTAATAAAAGCCACCTGCGGCGGTAAAATTTCGTTAAACAAAATCCGGCCCACCGTCATTTCCGCAATCTCCTTGCCGGTCCTGACTTTAATTAATTGGCGAAGGTGGATTTTCCCCTGTTGCAAAGCCATAATCGCCTCTTCCTTGCCACTGAAAATCGTTTTGCAGGCCGGAATTTGCAAATTAATGGAGGTGATGAAGTAACAACCCAAAGCCATTTCCTTGTCGGGGATGGTCACCGGCGAACCGTCGGCCGGCTTTAACAGATTGTGGCGGGAAAGCATAAAATCACGCGCCTCTTGTTTCGCCTTTTCGCCCAGCGGGACATGAACCGCCATTTGGTCGCCGTCAAAGTCGGCGCCGAAACCGGAACAAATACAGGGATGAATCCTGATAGCGCTACCTTTCACCAAAATCGGATAAAAGGCCTGAATCCCCAATTTGTGCAGCGTGGGCGCACGGTTAAGTAGAACCGGATGGTCTTTGGTAATTTTTTCCAAAATATCAAAAACTTCGGGCGGCCGATGCTCAAAAAGATTTTTCGCGCTTTTAACATTGGGCGCCAAACCGGTCAGAATCATTTCCCGCAAAACAAAGGGCTTAAACATCTCCAAGGCCATTTCTTTAGGCAAGCTACATTGATCTAATTTCAGTTCCGGACCAACGACAATGACCGACCTACCGGAATAATCCACCCTTTTCCCCAGTAAATTTTGTCTAAACCTGCCTTGTTTACCACGCAGCATTTCCGAAAGCGACCGCAGGGGTTGAATACGGCGGCGGAATTGGCGGGTCGGTCTTTTGGCTGCATCAATTAAACTGTCAACCGCCTCTTGCAGCATTCTCTTTTCATTGCGTAAAATGATTTCCGGCGCCCCCAGATCAATCAGGTGTTTGAGGCGGTTATTGCGATTAATGACCCGGCGGTACAAATCATTGAGGTCGCTGGTAGCAAACCGGCCGCCGGCCAACTGCACCATCGGCCGCAGGTCGGGCGGAATAACCGGCAAAACTCGCAAAATCATCCAGGCCGGATTAACGCCTGATTTTCTCAGTTCTTCGGCCACTCTTAATCTTTTGATCGCCTTAATTTGGCGCGCCCCGCGGGCGGAACCGGCTTCTTTTTTAAGATCTTTGGAAAGCTTTTCCAGATCAATCTTTTTAACCACTTCCAAAATCACCTCGGCACCCATGCCGGCCTTGAAAAAAGCATCGGCTCGATATTCCACCAACTTAAGATATTCATCCTCACTTAGCGTGGAAAGCGGATCAAGATTCCTGGCTAAATCGCCAATCGTCCGGTAAATTTCAATCGTTTTCTCTTCTTCCAAAACCTCCGCATCCCGTAAATTTTGTAACTTTTGTTTCGTTCGCAGCTTCAATTCTTCCAAAGCCAGCGTTTGCGGCTCTTTGCTCAAAATTTTCTTGCGGATATCTTTGTCTTCCTTGACTGCAAGGCTTTCCAAATCTTTTAAGGCCTTCTCTAGGTTGTCTTTGAGGGCCTTTTTCTTTTCTTCCACATCTTTCTCCAAAGAAATCATCGTTTTCTTTTTTTCCTCTTCGTCGACTTCGGTAACCAAATACTGGGCAAAATAGACAACCGCTTCCAAACTTTTCGGCGGCACGTCCAAAAGCAGTGACAGTTTGGGCGGAATGCCGCGGAAAAACCAAATATGGACCACCGGGCAAGCCAAAGTAATGTGGCCCATTCTTTCCCGACGAACCCGCGATTGCGTCACCTCGACGCCGCATTTATCACAAACAATACCCCGGTAACGAATTCTTTTATATTTGCCGCAATAACATTCCCAGTCCTTGGTCGGGCCAAAAATTTGTTCGCCAAAAAGGCCATCTTTCTCCGGCCGTAAGGTACGGTAATTAATGGTTTCCGGCTTGGTCACTTCACCATGCGACCAACCCTTAATCGTCTCCGGAGAGGCCAATCTAATTTGTAAACCGGTAAAATCAGCTAGGTCTGCCATAATTACTCCTCCGCCACCACTTTAGCTCCGGCGGCCTGAGCTAACTGAACCGCCTCCTGTTGAATTGCCTTCTCATGCTTAAGATCTTCTTCGGTTATTTTTGGTTGCGCTGCCGCGGCGCTACCGGCCTCCACTGCGCCGGTGGTAATCACTTCCAGGCCAAGGCTATTTAATTCTTTAATCAAAACCCGGAAGGATTCCGGCACCAAAGCCTGGGGAATTTCCGTGCCTTTAACGATAGCTTCAAAAGTTTTTGCCCGGCCGACCACATCGTCGCTCTTAATGGTCAACATTTCCTGCAGGGTATAGGCAGCCCGATGAGCTTCGAGCGCCCAGACTTCCATCTCACCTAATCTTTGGCCACCCATTTGTGCTTTGCCGCCCAATGGTTGCTGTGTCACCAGCGAGTACGGTCCAGTGGAACGGGCATGCGTCTTATCCTCAACCATGTGGACCAATTTGAGAATGTAGGCCAAGCCCACGACGCTCGGTTGCTGATAAGCTTCGCCGGTGCGGCCATTGCGCAAAACAATCTTACCGTCGGCCGGCAGCCCGGCTTTTTGCAACTCTACGGCAATTTTATCTTCGTCGATGGTTTCAAAAACCGGCACCGCCACTTTATAATTCAGTTTGCTGGCGGCCCAACCCAAGTGCGCCTCCAACAGTTGGCCCAAATTCATTCTGGCCAAAACCGACAGCGGGGAAATAATGATATCCGCCGGCGTGCCATCGGGCAAAAAGGGCATATCGGCCACCGGCACAATTTTGGAAATAATGCCTTTGTTACCATGCCGGCCAGCCAATTTGTCACCCACGGTAATCTTGCGTAATTGGGCCACCCGGACGACCACTTTTTTAATCGTCCCCGGCTCCAGCTCGTCGCCTTTTGCCCGGTCAAAAATCTTAATATCAATAACGGTACCCCGTTCGCCGTGGGGCACGCGCAAAGACGTATCCCTGACTTCTCTGGCCTTTTCACCAAAGATGGCCCGCAGCAAGCGCTCTTCTGCGGTGAGCTCGGTTTCACCTTTGGGAGCAATTTTACCAACCAGGATATCATTCGGCCCAACTTCCGCGCCAATCACGATAATGCCGTCAGCCGCCAGATCAGCCAAATCGCCTTCACTGACATTGGGAATATCACGGGTAAGCTCTTCTGGCCCCAGTTTAGTTTCCTGAACCGGCGCCTCATATTCCTCGATATTAATGGAGGCTAAAACGTCTTCTTTAACCAGGCGGTCGGAAATAACAATGGCATCCTCGTATTCCAGACCGTCAAAAGAACAATAGGCGATCAGCAAATTTTTGCCTAAAGCTAACTCGCCGTTTTCGCAGGACGGACCGTCAACCAAAAGATCGCCCGGTTGAAAATCGTCATTAGTCGAGACCGCCGGCTTCTGAGAATAACAGGTGCTGTTGGGATTGGTTCTTTTAAACTTAGTAATCAAATATGTCTGGTTGCCGTTTTTGTCGCCTTTATACTTGACGACCACCTTATGATTGTCAGCATAAACAACCTTGCCTTCCGCCTTGGCGCGGATAATTCTGCCCATCGCCTCCGGAACGACAGCTTCCATGCCCGTACCTACCACCGGCGCTTCCGGTTTGATTAACGGCACTGATTGCGACTCCATGGTGGCTCCCAACAAGGCCCGGGCGGGCATGTCGTGAGCCAGAAAAGGAATTAAGGAAGCGGACACGCCGACAATTTGCGAAGGCACCAAATCGGCAAATTCGACTTTTTCCGCTGGCGCCTCAGAAAATTCATTTTTATAGCGCACCGGCACCACGGCATCGACAATGCAATCATCTTTATCAAGGTTGATGCGGGCGTGGGTAATGTAATGGGATTGTTCGTCATCGGCGGAAAGATATTGGATTTCGCTGGTGATTTTCATTTTATTGCCGACTTTTTCGACTTTGCGGCAAGGCGTTTCCAAAAAGCCGTATTCATTGACCCGCGCGTACAAAGCCAAATAAGTAACCAGGCCGATATTTTGACCTTCGGGGGACCGCACCGGGCAAATCCGGCCGTATTGAGAGGCGTTGACATCCCGGATGGAAAACGAGGCTCTTTCCCGGGTAATGCCGCCGGAACCCATCACGGAAACCCGGCGCAGGTTGTCCAGCTCCGATAAGGGATTAGTTTGGTCTAAAATCGTGGACAGTTGATTGGAGCGGAAGAATTCGTTCATGGCCGCCACCAACGGCCGGGGGTTAATTAGTTGCGCCGGCGTCACCTTCTGATCAGTGGAAGCCAGGCTCATCTTTTCTTTAATCGATCTTTCCAGCCGCAGTAGCCCGACCCGGAAAGCGCTTTCCGCCACCAACTCACCGACTTGTCTAAGGCGGCGATTAGCTAGATGGTCAATATCGTCGATTTGGCCACCCTTGCCATTTTGTAGCCTAATCAGGTATTTCACCGTTTCCACCACATCGCGCACGTTTAAAATCCAATTTTGCTTGACATTGGGAATATTTAAATTAAGCTTACGGTCAATTTTGAAACGGCCGACTTTCCCTAAAGTATAGCGCCGGGGGTTGAAAAACATTTCGGTGATCATCTCCGCCGCGTTTTCGGAAATCGCCGGTTCGCCGGGCCGCATTTTCTGGTAGATTTCAATGAGAGCTTCCTGGGTGCTTTTACAGTTATCTTTCTCCACCGTGGCTTCAAAAAAATCGGCCACCTCTTTTTGGCGGCCGAATTCAGCCCAAATCTGGTCATCGGTGGACAAACCCAGAGCGCGCAAGAAGGTCGTCACCGGAAATTTACGCCGGCGGTCAATCCGGACGCTGATCAAACCATTGCGGTTGACAAAAAATTCCAGCCAAGCTCCCCGCAAGGGTCGTAATTCGGCACTGAAAAGCATACGACCGGAAGGTCGATCAACCTGACCGGAGAAGAAAACTCCCGGAGAACGGATCAGCTGATTAACCACACCGCGCTCAATGCCATTGATAATAAACGAACCGACCTCGGTCATTTGAGGAATATCGCCCAGGAAAACTTCGCTCTTGGTGCTTTTGCCGGTCTTTTTGTTAATTAAGGTGGTTTCTACCCGCAGGGGCGCGTCAAAGCTGATTTCTTTCTCAATCGCTTCCAGCGGAACACATCGGGTTTTACCAAAAAAGTGTTTTCCAAAATAAATTTGCCAATTCTTTTTCGTGAAATCTTCAATGGGCGAGATTTCCGCCAGGATCTCGGCAATGCCCTCAGTTAAAAACCACTGGTAGGAATATCTTTGAATAGCAATTAAATCAAGGCGGGGAAGATTTTTTGGTACCCGGCCCCAATTTTGGCGCTCAATTTTGGGTTTAATCATTAAAAAATTGGACAAAAAAAATTATCCCGACTTGGTCGGGATTGCCCTTTTTGCTGTAGCTAATTTAGCACACTAACCCACCCACTGTCAAGGGGCAAATCACTTTAGTCTAAAAACTTAAAAGTGGAAAGGATTTGGTCAAAAATAGATTCGGGGTTCTCTCGAAATCTCTCTTTATATTCTTCTGCGTAATGCCAGGTTAAACGGTAAAGAAGCCTGTTTTTAATAAAATCAACTTCGGTATATGTGTCTAACCATTTTGGATGAGAAAAGGTAGATCTAATCGCTGGGACCGAATCTAGAATTGAAAAATTTTTAATTACTTTGGCCCTCTCGTCAGATAATAAAACTTCAGCCCCCAGTACCCCTCCTGACTCTGCCGTTGCCAAAACTTCTATAGAAAGCTCTGCTCCTTTTCCCAAACGTGTCTCCGGCGGGCCCGAAACGTAAGCTCTATCTTTCGTTGACGCCATGTGAACCATTCTCCAAACTCTATTTGTTTTATCAAGGAACAAATCATTTCCTTCTCCCCAATCTGAGGGATACTTTATAGAAAATTGATATTTTTCATTTGTATACGTTTTCCAGTTGGCGGTCTCGTCCGGAGTTGGGGTTGGAGTAGGTAAGATGGCGGTTGTGGGAGTGCCACGTAAAGTCCCTTCGGGACCACGTGGTAAAGCGCGGCCCAAAACGAAGCTGGCGATGGCGACAATGATCAGAACGATCAGGCC
>CAZTHI010000009.1:0-16423 GCA_964613135.1 uncultured Gammaproteobacteria bacterium | reverse complement strand
TCTTGCCTTCGGCGTCGGAAAGATAAAACCAATAGTCACTGGCCTGGGGCGTCGTCGCCGCCCGCATTGAAGCCAAGCCCGGATTGGCAATCGGGCCGGGCGGCCAACCAAGATACTTATAAGTATTGTAAGTGGAATTAATGTCTTTATCGGCACCGGTCACGATCGGCCACCAATCACATTTGACATTTGAGATTTGACATTTGACATTGGCCGCAGCATATTGTAAGGTGGCGTCGGCTTGCAGGGCCCAGCCTTTTTGTTGACGTTTAAGTAAGATCCCCGCGATGATCGGCCGATCAAGATCGGTTAGGGCTTCCCGCTCGACAATAGAAGCCAAAATCAACGAAGACTGGCCAAGCTTCAAATCTTTGGTTTTGGCGGTAAAATTGGCGGTCAAAGTTTTCACCACGGCGGCCGGAGAGGCATCTTTGGGAAAAACGTAGGTATCTGGGAACAGCTGGCCTTCGGTGTTTTTGGTCAGCCTTAAGAATTCCGGCTCATCAAAACCCGCTAGATTAACCGCCAGTCGGCGGCCATATTCCTCCCGGCGCCAGCCTTCAGGAAAGGTAATCCAAAGATCGGCCGTGCCGTGGCTTAAGGCCTGCATAATTTGCTGATTGTTCATGGAAGGGCTTAACCGGAAATCGCCAGCCTGGATTTTTGGCGCCATACCCCGGGTTAATCCGAAAATTTTAAAAACGAAAGCGTTGCGAATTAAACCCTGTTTTTCCAAATTTTGGGCCACCTGAGAAAGGCCTTCTCCTTTTTGAACCACGAAAACTTTTTCTTCCTGGCTCAAGCCAACAGGGGAAACCAACCAGATCGCGGTAAGCAAAAAAAGGGCGATCGGGAGCAAAACGCTATACTTCTTCAAAGAGGGCGCGGCGATATTTATTGGTTTTCCCATCATAAATAAAGATCCGGCCGCATTTGCAAGTCACCTTTTCCGCGCCGTCAGCCCTTTTTTCTCTTTTGCCTTTGGCCAAAGGCACGCCGCAACCCACACACTGGCCACGGGAAAGCAGCCAAGCCTGAACCGGTGAAATAATATTTTTAAACATGTTGTTCTTCCAAATAACTTTCTAAAATTAAAGCGGCGGCGGCCGCGTCTTCTTTCTGCCGGCGGAATTGCCTTTTCTTGCCCGCTGCTATCATTTTAGCAAGTGCCGACCGGGAGGTCAAGGTCTCATCTTGAAAAGCCACTTTCAAACCGGTGATGGCCGATAATTCTTTCGCAAAAAGCTTAATTTCCTCGACAATACCGCTTTCCGGCAAGCCAATCACAATTTCGGTTATTTGCTGGTCCAGGCAAATTTTTTTAAGGGCGGCCAGCGGTTGGTTTTCTCTGATAACCGTCAGCGGCGTGGCCAAAATACCCTCGGAAACAGCCAGGCCGATTTTCTTTCGGCCATAATCAATACCTAAGATTTTCATAGTCTGACTAATTTGGCCCGGACGACTAAGCGCCTCAGATAAGTTCCCGGCGGCACACAGGTAACCAAGCTCAAATATTCCCGGTCGTAACGTTGCTCCAAAACGGAAACATCATCGGGAGGAACTTCGACCATTTTGATTACCTGATAACGGTACTCAATGCCGTCAAAATTAACTAAAATCTCGTCCCCTTCTTTCAAGGTCGGCAAGGTGGAAAAAATGGTCCGGTAATCTTTGGGGTTAAAAAATTGGGGTAAAACCGAATGACCGAAAATAACGGCATTGCCGTATTGGCCGGGAATGGCCGTGCCCGGATATTGCGCCAGGCTTTTCAGCAAATCTTCACCCCCAATTTTAACCACCGCCTGATTGATTTTCAGCTTGGGAATGGAAATGTTGTAAGCGGTAATATTGCTCAACTTTGGCGCGAATTCCGGCGCGGTCGGAAACCAGGACCGCGGCTGGCTGTAATCGACCACGGTGTTGTTTTCTCCTAAAACTTCCACCGGTGAAATTAACGCTTGGGAAAAATTTTGCGATTTCAATTCGTAAATCGCGATCGGTAAAAAAGCGTTGGTTAAAAAGATCAGGCCGGCCACAAAAAAGAGGGCCGGCAGGTAACGGGCAAGGTTTCTGGGCCGGGCTACCTCCGCGGTTTTGGGCGCCGGCCTGGTAACCGGTTGGGGCATAATTTTTGGTTGCGCCTTGAGATAACAATAGAGCGCCATTAGTTGGTCCTTATTTCAATTTTAATCTTTTTAACCACATGAGGGAGAGTCGCCAGCGGCCCCAGCCAAGCCGGCCGGATTTTTATGGCCGCGCCTTCAATCTCCGGTTGGTTGGTAAAATATTGTTGAACCCAATCGGGCCTTTTGCCGGCAATATTTTTGCCGATGTTGCCCAAATCAAGCTGAGGAATCAGTTGCGTTTTAATATCAAGGTTAAAAATCGCCACTCCGTCTTTGGTCACGTTTTTCAAACTAAAAGCCATCGCTTCCCCCTGGTCACGATATTCAAACCCGGCCGGAATAAGCTCCTTTATTTTATCCTCAATCAAATTTTTTAATTCCTGCGGGTCGTAGGTTAAGATGCTGAATTCGGACTTCAGCGCCAATTTCAGCTCGGTCGCTTCCTGACCAACCTCATGATCAAAGTTCTTTTCCAAAACCGCCGTTGTCAACGACTCCGGGATCACTTTTTGGCCGGCGGGGGCCAGATCGGATAGCTCCGCTACCGCCTTGCTTTTCGACTCTTCACTTAAACCGGCCAAAAGGGCATCTTGGTCGGTTTTAGCCACAACCGTTATCTCTCGGCTGGTGCCACCACTTAAGGCCTCTTCATTCCGGGCCACAAAATCAGACCGCGAAAGGACGGCAAAGGAAAATTCCGTTCCGGAAGCCAAATTGCTTTCGGTGCCAATATCAACCGCTTCAATTTTAACTTCGGCTTTTCCGGGCAGGCTGGTATAATCCGGCCCGGCGCTTGCCGAGGCAACCGAGACTTCACCGCTGAGAGTGAATTTCAAACCCCCTGGTCCCAACACCTGTGTTCCGGCCGTAAAAACCTTGGCCTTGGTCGTCCGGTTATAAATAATTACTTTTCCCGAAGCTCGCTCCCCCACAATTTTAGCCCCCGTCACCGCCGTGGTTTTCTCGCCGCTAATCGTTTTTTTAAGCGGCCGGCCTGGCAAAGTTTGTGACTGAACGTCAATGGCGGCCAATGCCGGATCGATATTAACGAGTAAACTTTTTTCCAAAGGCTGAGATTTAACCGCCAAGATAATCTCCGCCGACGGCCAATACCACCAGACTGCCAAAAGGCTAATGACTAAAACAATTAAACCGGCTATCACCGCTGCTACCGGGAAATTGGCTCCGAGATTAGGTCGGGACGGTAAGGAAGGCAGACGCCAGACGGGCAATTTAGGGGCAAATTGTTTGGGTTTTTCCGCCGGCATCACCAAAGTTTTTTGGGCAATGTCCTCTTCTTTAAGAAACCCGACCATATCTTCCTCATCAACTACCTCTTCCGTGACAGGCGGTGTTTCCACGACCAAAGGCATTGCCGGCGGTAGAGACTTCATCTCGATACCTTGAATTTGCGTCACCTCGCGGCCGCCAGCCAAGGCAATCGCCTTAATATCAAAGTCATCTGGTAAAATCTCAACCCGGGGCAGATGCAAAAAATTAACACCCTGCTCCGGCCAGGAATAAGCCATCAATTCCTGTCTGGCCGACTCCAAATTTTCGCCGGAGTTATACAAAAGAATGCGGGCGGGAAAAACTTCCTGAGGACCAAATCGGGAAAGACCCTCCGCCAAATCCGCCCCTAAATTATCACTCCTATTGACCCGCTGGTTGCCCACAATGCGACCTAATTTAACCAAAGTGACTTTGAGATCTTTGCCGGTAATACCGACCAAAATCGCTGTCGGCGGCACCCCTTCGGTAGTTTTCAGATGATAAACTAGGGCCTCGCTGGCCACCACAAAACCCACCGGCGATAACTCCAGCTGCTGGGAAATCTTCTTTAAGATAGCCAATTTCTCAACCGCAATTTTATTTTCTTTGACCCAGGCAGGTGGTAAGCCAAAAATAATTTTTTTGGGCTCGGGATTTATCTCGGGGATGGAAGCATCAACTACCTTGATAATGTCTTCCTCTTTTTCCCAAATTTGGTTTTCGCCTAAGGCCAAAATTTTAACGGCGCCCTCGGTCACCTGCCAAACCGCGCTCTTAACCACACCCTCATCCAACAAAAGGGCCAGAAAACTCTCTGCGGATTGCGGCTCTCTCTGACGAATTTTCCGTAAGATGTCTTTTACTTCCATTCTTGGGCAAGTTTAATATAAATCCGGCGCTTACCGGCCCCAACCGCTTCCTCTTTAAGTATTTTAACACTCCCGATTTCGCCGGTCCATCTCACATGCGGACCGCCACAAACTTCTTTGGAAAAATCATTAATCGTATAAACCTTGACCTTGACCGGATAATGTTCGCCGGGCACGATCAGGGCGCCGGCCGCCACCGCCTTTTCAAAATCCATCACTGTCATCTCTACCGGTAAGTTTGCTTTAATCTTTTGGTTAACCAAATCTTCAATCTTTTTTAGTTGCTCCGGTGTTGGCTTTTCCGGATAAGAAAAATCAAACCTTAATCTCTCGGCCGTGATATTGCTACCACTTTGGCGCACGTCTTTTCCCAGCACCTGCCGCAATGAAGCTTGCAAGAGATGAGTCGCCGTATGATATTTCGTCGCCACTTCGGACTGTTCAGTCAACCCGCCCTTAAACATGCCCGCCGAAGCCGTCCGCGAAAGTTCCTGGTGTTTCTTAAATTCTTCCTTGTATTCTTTTTTTATTTTCTCCAAATCGACAACCTTGTTTTCTTCTTTGACGATTTCTAAAGTAATCTCTAGGGGAAAGCCATAACTTTGATACAAGTCAAAGGCAGTCTTACCGTCAGTCTTCGCTGCTGTTTGCAAAATTTTCAGGCCTTTATTAATCGTTTGGGAAAAAGCCCTGAATTCTTTACTTAGAACTTCGGCTATTCTTTCCTGATTTTCAGACAGAGAATATCCTTCCTTAAAAATATCGGTCACGGCTTCGACAACCGGCAAGACGCTTGCGGTCGGTTCGATGTCGATTTTTCGCATCTTAACGGCCGCCCGACGAATTAATCTTCTTAAAACATAACCCTGCTGCTTATTGCCCGGTTCAACACCGTCATTGATTAAGACGGCCGCTCCCCTCAGGTGATCGGCGATAATCCGGAAGTCAACTAAATTAGCGGCGTATTTCTTGCCGGAAAGGCCTTCGATTTTAGTAATCAATGGCCAAAACAATTCCGTTTTATAATCATCGTCCAGACCGTTCACCACCGCCAAATTTCGATCTACACCTAAGCCGGTGTCAACATTTTTTTGTTGTAATAAATCATAAGTGCCATCTTCTCTTTTATTAAATTCCATAAAAACATCATTCCAAATTTCCACCCAACTGGGATTATCGGGAGCAAAAACCGCCGGCGCCTTTTCTTGCCCAGTCCAGTAAAACATTTCCGTATCCGGACCGCAGGGACCGGTTTCGCCCGCCGGACCCCACCAATTATTCTTTTTTGGTAATTTTGCTATTCTTTTGGAAGAAATTCCTTGCTCGATCCATAAATCGTAAGATTCTTTGTCGAATGAGGCATCGCTATCTCCCGCAAATACCGTCACTGCTAATTTTTCCATAGGGATGCCCAGATACTTTTTTGAGGTTAAAAATTCAAAACTCCAGGGGATCATTTCTTTCTTAAAATAGTCGCCCAGAGACCAGTTGCCTAACATTTCAAAAAAAGTATGATGCACCGCGTCGCCGACTTCATCAATGTCGTCGGTCCGCAGACAGCGCTGGACAGAAACCAGGCGCTTGCCCAAGGGGTGTTTTTCGCCCAGCAAAAAAGGGACTAAGGGATGCATACCGGCGCTAATAAATAAGGCTGAGGGGTCGTTTTCGGGCACCAGGGAAACATTGGGCAAAATTTGGTGGCCTTTTTTAACAAAAAAATCAAAATATTTTTGCTTTAATTCGGCAGCGGTCATTTGAATATCATCATAGCCGAAAGTGGGCCTTAAGGCAAGAAATTAGGT
Source organism: uncultured Gammaproteobacteria bacterium (assembly GCA_964613135.1). GTDB lineage: Bacteria > Patescibacteriota > Microgenomatia > PFEM01 > CAZTHI01 > CAZTHI01. The sequence goes on along the minus strand of CAZTHI010000009.1, from coordinate 10,354 downwards.
CAGGGGTTTGCCGTTGCGGACAAAAGATTTGACGGCGGTGCGGCCACGATGGCGTAACTTTTCAATTTGGGAAATGGCCACTTCGGCACCAGTATCCATTTTGTCGGCCAGTTCTTCTTCCACAGCGGCGGCCTTTTCTTTAAATTCGGCGCTTTTTTCCTCCAAATCCGCCATCAAATCCTGCAACTCATCCAAAACATCGTCACCCCTTTCTACCAGCTGGTCTTTAATTTTTTTGCCCTCTTTAGTCGAGGTCAAAAAATAAAATAAGCCCGCGCCGGCCAAAGCGCCGAGGACGATACCGGTCAAAAAATCACTACTCTTTTTTTCGCAGTCACACATTTTCTTTGGCCTCTCTGGCTTCTTTCTTTTTGCGCCGGGCGGTCAACCAGCCCAACAGGCCGGCCACGCCGGAAACCTCGGTTAAGGAATCGGAAATCATCGCAATCGGCTTGGCCACCGAGCCAGAAATTAAGCCGGCGTCATCTAAAATCTTATTAGTTTTTTTAAGCGATTGTTGTACCTCGCGGAGAATGAAAAAAACCTGAATCCCCACCGCCGTTAAAAGCACGGTTAAGATAATTACCACGACGATTAACAGACCTTGCGTGACATCAATCATATGGGCAGAAATAACTTATCACTTATAACTTACAACTTGCGAACTTTTCCGTCAAGTCCAGCTTTCCCCATCAGACCGGCTCACCGATAGGGTGTATTGGTCAACGAGAAGTATTGGTGGACAAGATAAGCGCCGATCAGCAAAGAAAAAATCACCGCCAGGACAATTAGTGTCAATTTGGGGGTCCACACAAAATCCGGTTTCAGAAAAACAACCGGCCGGTTATTTTTGCCGACAAAATCGCGCTTGAAAACCGAAAGCACTGACTCCGGCGCCAGCTCTAAAAATTCGGCGTAATTTTTGATAAAGCCTCTGGTGATCACCCCGGAAGAGATTTTCTGAAAATCATCGTCCTCAATGGCTGCCAGAAATTCCTTTTTAATTTTCGTGGCGGCCGCCACTTCAGTAAGTTCAATGCTCTTTTTTTCCCGATTGGTGCGTAAAATTTCGCCGACGCTTTTCATGCTTGTTTGGCTAAATAGTCGTCAATTGTAGCCGTGTTGACTTCGCGCGCCTTGGCCCCGTCGGCCGGGCCGACGATGCCCGCTTGTTCCATCTGGTCCAAAATTCTCGCCGCCCGCGCGTAGCCCACTTTCAATCGTCGCTGGAGTAACGATGCCGAAGCGCGGTCGTATTGGCGGATAACCCTGATGGCGTCCTCCAGTAATTCATCTTTTTCACCCACCTCGCCGGCCACGCCGGTACTGGTCGGCGCCGTCGTGTTGGTCACTTCCTCGGTATATTGAGGCGCCACCCCGTTCTTGCGCAAATGATTAATAACGCGCTGAATTTCCTGGTCGGAAACAAACGTCCCTTGGATGCGGGTTGGTTTGGCCTGATCAGGAGGAATAAACAGCATGTCGCCCCGGCCCAACAGCTTTTCCGCTCCCGGCGAATCAAGAATCACCCGGGAATCAACTTGGGAGGAAACATTAAAGGCAATGCGGCAGGGAATATTGGCTTTAATCAGGCCGGTAATGACGTCCACCGACGGCCGCTGGGTCGACACCACCAGGTGAATGCCGGTGGCCCGCGCCATTTGGGCAATCCGGCAAATGACATCTTCCACCTCCGCCGGCGAATAAAAGATGATATCGGCCAACTCATCGATAAAAATAACGATATAGGGCAACGACGACAAACCGGAAAGTTCCGCATAACCCTCAATGTTTCTGACACCCATTTCGGCAAATAATTTATAGCGGCGGTCCATTTCCGAAACCGCCCAGCGGAGAGCGGATAAAACCTTATCGGGTTCAATGATGACTGGCGATAACAAATGAGGAATGCCGTTATATTGTGTCAGTTCCACCCTTTTAGGATCAACCAAGATAAACTTGACCTCAGCCGGGCTAGCGCGGTAAAGAATGCTGCAAATGAAAGAATTAATACAAACCGATTTGCCGCTCCCGGTGGAACCGGCGATCAAAACGTGCGGCATGCGGGCGATATCGGCCACGATCGGTTCGCCGGAAACATCCAATCCCAAAGCCACCGTTAATTTAGACTTTGCCTTCTTCATTTTTTCGGAAACTAACATTTGTCTTAAAGTGACAAACTCCGGCGTATGATTGGGCACTTCCGCGCCCACTAACGACCGGCCGGGAATCGGCGCTTCAATTCTGATTTGGCCACCGGGGGCGGCCAGAGCCAAAGCCAAGTCATTGGAAAGCGCCGTTATCTTAGACAGTTTGGTTCCTAAAGTAATCTCCAAGGCGTATTGCGTGACCGCCGGGCCAAAATTGACCTCGGCCACTCTGGCCGCCACACCAAATGACTCTAGGGTCTTTTCGATTGTTTCCGCGTTTTTCTTAATGTCACCCCGATCGGCTTTACCGGAAATTGATTCCACCAACAGCGACAGCGGTGGATATTCCCAAACTTGGCCGTTGGTCGGCGAATTACTGACCAGCTCCACGCCCAACTCCGACTGCGACTTGGCCAGCTCTTTGACGGGCAAGGCAGTTTGGCGTGAGTCGGCCCGGTCAGTGGCCGGCTTGGTGGGAAATTTTGTCCGCGAAGGTAGCTTTTTGAAAAAGCCCGTCAGTTTAACCAAAAATAAAAAGATCTCTTCCAAAGAAGTATTAAACGTGACCACAAAGCCGATAAAAATAAAACCGGCCAGAACCAAAAAGGCGCCCAGATTGCTGATTAAAATCGCCAAACTCTGCCAAATTTCAAATCCGACCAGACCCGCCTGGGTCAGGCCAGTCAGCGAAACCAGCAAAAGCAGGCTGCCCGCAAAAACATTGGGCCGGCTGATCCGCCATTGCAGCCGGGAAAGCATCAGACCGGCCACGATCAGCAAAAACGGCAGAAAGATAACGCCCCAGCCTAAATAATAAACCAGCAGCTGGTGTAATTTACTCAAAAAGAGGCCCTGGCGGGAAAAAGAAAGAGCAATGATGCCGCCGATCACGAAAAAAGCGACACTGGAAAAAGTGTAAACCGTCGTTTTTTTAAGCTTTAGATGAAAGGGCTTGCGCCGCCTACCGATGGCCATGTTTTCCTTTTGAATTCATTCTATCAGACTTGATCATCACCTGGCGAACTTCCATCTTGGGGCCAATTCTGAATTCGCCGCGGCCGTTAAATTCCACCGGCTCACCGCCGTCGGCCAAAATAACCTGGCTCTTTCTGAAACCCAAAAAGGCCGCCAAATTTTGATAGGCAACCATATGGCGGAAATTACCGCCAATGGGTATCATCCAGCGGGGTTTGACCATCTCCATTAATTTGCCCAAATCTTTTTGCGAACCGTGGCCGGAAACATGCACGCCGCTGCGGATGTCCTGATAAACCACCTCGCCGCCCAGCCGATAAATATTGTCGATTAACGTGTAAATGGCGGTTTCGTTGCCGGGGATGTAGTCGGTCGAAAAGATCACTTTATCGCCGGCTTCAATTTTGATATTTTTTAAGTTGCCGGCCACAATTCTGTCCAGGGCCGACCCAAGCTGAGCTTGGCTGCCCGCTACCAGTAAACTTAATTTGGCGGGTGCGTAATCACCGATTTCTTTTTTGTCGATAAAAGTATTTTGGGGATATTGCAGATATTTCAGCTTTTCCGCCAGCTCCAAATTTTTTTCCACCGACTTGCCGACCAAAACAACTTTCCGCTGGTGGCGCCGGGAAACATCAATGGCCTGTTTTAACCGGGAAATATTGGAAGACATGGTGGTCACAAAAAACTTTCCGGAACAACTGGCGATTTCTTTTTCAAACATTTCTTCCAGTTTGGCTTCCGGCGGCGTAAAGCCGGGGTTTTCCGCCCGCAAACAATCCGATAAAAGACACAACACTCCCCGCTTACCCACGGCGATAATTTTTCCCTGGGAGGTCGGCTCGCCCATTACCGGAATCAGGTCCAGTTTAAAATCGGCGGCGTGATAAACAATGCCCACCGGCGTTTTGATAATTAAATGAAAAGTGTCGGGGATGGAATGGGTCACCTTGATAAATTCGACCGTAAATTGACCCAACTTGAGCTGGCTGGTCTCGTCAACCTCCCGCAAATTGGCAGCCAGCCCGGCTTCTTCCAATTTTAAGCGGGCCAGGGCAATCGCCCATTTAGGGCCATAGACCGGCAAATTATCCGGTAATTGGGGCAAAATGTGGGGCAAGCCGCCGATGTGATCGTCATGGCCATGGGAAAGAATAATCGCTCTGATTTTATTTTTTTTGTTGGCCAAATACGAAATATCAGGGATGACCAAATCCGCGCCCTTGCCTTCTTGTTCGGGAAAACCGAGGCCGCAATCAACAATCAACAAATCTTGCGGGGTTTCGTAAAGGAACATATTTTTGGTCACTTGGCCAAAACCGCCCAAGGAAATTATTTTTAGACTGACGTCTTGAAATTCCATATAGTTTAATTGATTAAACTGAGTTGTATGTGTTTTTTAACCTCTTCTTGTTTGGGCGCTTCGGTTTCAACTTCCGGTTCTTTCAAAAAGGTGGTAATCTTTTTAAAATCCGCCACCAGCTTGTCCATCACCGCGCCGTTTCTTAACGCCGCTGCCGGATGATACATGGGTATAATAATATAGCGTTGGCCGGCAAAATCAACATAGCGGGCTTGGCCATGAACATTGGAAATATACTCGCCGGGCAGAAATTTATTCATGGAAAAACGGCCCAGCGTCACAATCACTTTCGGATTAATAATTTTTATCTGGTCATCTAAAAAAACTTCGCACGCCTTAATTTCTTCCGGCAGGGGATCGCGGTTTTCCGGCGGCCGGTGCCGAAGCATATTGCAAATAAAAACTTCTTCTCGTGACAGTTTAATCGATTGGAGTAGCTTATCCAAAAGCTTGCCGGCTTGGCCGACAAACGGCCGCCCCTGCAGGTCTTCAAAATATCCGGGGGCCTCACCGATAAACATTACTTCAGCCTCGGGGTTGCCTTCGCCGGGGACGGGATTGGTGGCCGTTTTATATAAATTACAATTGTGGCAGTGAGTCACTTTGGCGGCAATGTCGTTTAAGTCCGGCAGTTTTGTCATCGCAAGTTACCAGCTGGGTAAAAAATCTTTAACGTTATCTTTGCTGATCAGAAAATAGCGGCCTTTCTTTTCAACCACCATTCTGGCCACTTTGCGGCAAATACCATTGATTGTCCGCTCCAAAGTTCTGATGCCGGCGTCGTAGCCCAACGGCCGGACAATTTGCGGCCAGACATCGGGTTCCACTTTTAAGACTTCCGGACCCAATCCCGACTCGGCCATCGTCTTGGGCAAAACAAAATCGCGGCCAATGGCAATTTTTTCTTCGTCGGTGTAAGAAGGCATCTGCATCGGTTCCAGCCGGTCCATGACGGCCACGGAAATATTGCTGGTATTGTTACAGGTGGCGATGAACAAGGCTTCCGATAGGTCAAAAGGGTAATCGATAAAATGATCACGGAAGGCCGCATTTTGCTCGGGGTCTAAAAGCTCGACCAAAACCCCCATAATGCTGGATCGGCCTTCTTCGGTGACACGGTCAATTTCATCCAATAAAATGACCGGATTTTTGGTGCCGGCCCTTCTCAGGGCTTTAATCACCAATCCCGGCTCGGCATCCGGCCGGAGGCGTGATTGGCCCCGCAAATCCAAGGGATCGCCCATACCGCCGAAAGGAATGCGGGTAAATTGGCGGCCCATGGCTTCGGCGATCGAATAAGCAATGGTGGTTTTGCCGGTACCGACCAGGCCGACAAAACATAAAATCGGGGCCCGCGTGTTTTTTCTTAATTTTAAAACCGATAAATACTCCGCAATTCTTTCTTTAATATCTCCCAGCCCATAATGATGTTTATCCAAGATTTCCCGGGCGTGTTTTAAATCCAAAATATCCTCGCTTCTTTTGCTCCAGGGCAAATTAACCACCCAGTCAATATAATGGGCGGTTTTTTCGTACTCGGTCGAATATTCGCCGAAACGGATCATCCGGGAGAGACGGGCCACCATGGTCAGAACTTTGTCTTTAAGCTCTGGTGGAATGACGGCGGACTTGACGGCTACTTCTAAATCGGTAATCTCTTTGAGAAGATCGGCAGGCTCACTTTTCATTTTTTATCAAAAACCATCGACAAATTGATTCTTTTTCTTTCGTCAATCTCGGTTACCTGCACCTTGACCTTTTGGCCCAATTTGACCACTGCCGATGGATCGGCGACATAAGTCGACGCCATGCGGGAAACGTGGACCAAGCCTTCTTTACCGGGAAGAATTTCGACAAAAGCGCCGAACGGCTGAATTCTCTTCACTTCGCCTTCATAGATTTCGCCAGGCTTGACTTCTTTGATTAAACTTTCGATCCAAGTGGTCGCTTTTTCCACAGCCGCCTTGTCCGGAGCGGAAACATTGACCGAGCCGTCGTCTTCCACATCAACCGTGGCGCCGGTTTCACTGATAATCTTGCGAATAGTCTTACCGCCGGGACCAATCACCTCGCCGATTTTTTCCACCGGGACATGAACCACCACAATCTTGGGCGCAAACTTGGAAAGTTGGGCCCGGGAAGTTGGCAAGGCCTCCAACATTTTCCCCAAAATAAATAAACGGCCTTTATTGGCTTTTGCCAAACCCTCTTTCAGCGCCGCCAGCGTCAGATCCAAGGATTTGACGTCCAATTGAATGGCAGTTACCCCTTCAGCGCTGCCGGCAACCTTAAAATCCATATCGCCGTTGAAATCTTCCAGGCCGCTGATATCGGTCAAAATGACGCCACCCATTTTCCCCATAGCGATACCGGCAATCGGGGTTTTGATCGGCACACCGGCATCCATTAACGACAGCGTCGAGCCACAAACCGAGGCCATGGAAGTAGAGCCGTTAGAAGACATAATCTCGGAAACGACCCTGATGGTATAAGGGAATTTATCGGCCGCCGGAATGACCGGTTCTAAGGCTCTTTCGGCAAGTGCCCCATGGCCGATTTCCCGGCGTGACGGCCAACCTGACCGGCCAACTTCGCCCACGGAATACGGTGGCATAAAGTAGTGATGAATATAGCGCTTGGTTTCTTCGCCCTCCATACTTTCGATCAGCTGGCCCAACGAGGGCGAGCCCAAGGTGGTCACCGTTAAGGCCTGGGTTTCTCCCCGTTTAAACATCGCCGATCCGTGAGTCCGCGGCAAAATACCAACCGTCATTTCCAAGGGCCGGATTTCGTCTGGCTGGCGGCCGTCAACGCGGCGGTTATTTTTGGTTAAGTCTTCGCGCACCACTTTTTTAATCGTCTCTTCGACCACTTCGGCCACTAATTTTTTGGCAACGGTCTCGTATTTTTCCGCCATCATCGCCTTCAGCTCATCCAATGCCCTAACGGCTTTATTTTTACCGGCAAAGCCTTCGATAATCCGCTTAATTTCTCCCCTGGCTTCTTTTTCCAAGTCGGCCACCAATTTGGGATCTCTAGTCGCTACTTTAACGGGCATTTTTTTCAGGCCCACTTCTGTTTGTAGCTCGGCAATCGCCTTGATGATTTTGGCAATTTCCTGCTGGGCAAAACCGACGCTCTTTACAATCATCTCTTCGGGCACTTCTTTGAGCCCGCCTTCAATCATGACAATGGCCTTGTCGGTCGCGGAAACAATCAGATCCATTTGGGAATACTCCAGGTCTTGGTTGGTGGGGTTAACGATAAAGGCGGAGTCGCCATTCTTGGGCACAAAACCAACTCTGACGGCACCGACCGGACCGCCCCAGGGGATATCGGAAATACTTAAGGCGGCGCTGGTCGCCACCAAGGCCGGCATATCCGGATTATTTTCGGAGTCAACGGAAAGCACGGTCACAATCACTTGGACTTCGTTTTTGTAAGCTTTGGGGAAAAGCGGTCTGATGGAACGGTCAATCAACCGCGCCGTTAAAATCGCCTCGTCGGATGGTTTCCCTTCGCGCTTGACCCAGCGGGAGCCTTTGATCCGGCCGCCGGCGTAAAGTCGTTCGGCGTATTCCACGCCCAGGGGAAAATAGTCGAGGCTTTCCTGAACCGGCCCGGCCACCACGGTCGCCAGAACCATCGTGTCGCCCAGGCGGGCCAAAACGGCGGCGTTGGCCTGAGACGCAAAACGGCCGACTTCTAAAGTCAGTTTACCGCCGCCAATGTCAATCGATTTGGAGATAATTTTCATTTACCTAGTTTTAAAACGCGGTTGAGTTCTTGATACCGAGACTCGTCCTTTTTAATTAAATAGTTTAATAAACGACGCCTTTTGGCGATCATCGCCAATAAACCCCGGCGCGAATGGACATCTTTTTTGTGATCTTTTAAATGTTGCGCCAGCTTCTCGATCTTTTTGGTCAGCAGGGCAATTTGCACTTCCGGCGAGCCGGTATCGTCCTTAGTCTGGGCAAACGTTTTGATAATCTTCTGTTTCTCGTTTAAGGTTAGTCCCACGCCACTGATTCTACCAAAAAATTAAGAAAATAACAAGAGGAGGCTGTTGGCCGGCCAATTAAATTTGGGTGTTGCCTTTGTAAATTTTGGGTTCCAGCCACTCGGGCGCCGGTTTTGGCGCCACGGTTTTGACCGCCGCCGCATTAGCTCTTTTACCGCCTGCCCGCAAACAAAAAGCCATCGCTTCAAAAGTGTCGGCGCCGACTGCCTCTTGCGAGAAGCCCTTAGTGGCACTTTCAATACCCTGAATCAGGTTGGTGGCGATATCGGCATCCACCGGCAAGCCGGTCCGGGAAATTAAGCCTGCCATTTTCTCGGAAATAGCCGCCGCCTCGCCGATGTTAATCGCCACCATTTTTTCTTCCTTAAATAATTCCGGATTATCTTTATAAAAAGCGCCTAAATTGGCGGCCACTTCAATCCCGATAGTGATGACTAAATCGGCCTTGCCGCCATTGGCGGAATATTGGACGTTTTCCGCCGCCAGGGGCGGGAAGCCTTCCTTTGATTGGATGACCAAATTAAATTTGCCGTTTTCAATGTTGTAACTGACTTTTTCGACCGATTCTTCGACGTAGTCAAAAGATACCAATAAATTTCTCCCTTCAATCTTGGTTCTTATCTTATCAACCGCCACCAGTGAGGAAAACTCGACTGTCATGGCCGAAGGGCTGACAATGGTAATTTGTTTTTGGCTCTTTTTTAAGGCCAGAAAAAGGCTCAACCCAGCGGCCACTTCATCGTAACCGGGATTCTGGGCAAGAAGAATTAAAATCGACTGGGCCGAGCTGAGTTTATTTTTGAGGAAAGTCTCGTCTTTTGGGTTGACCATTTAAACTTCCGCTTTTCGAAAGGATACTAACATGTCGCCAACGGCGAAGTCAAGCGCGGGCGATAAGACCAGTCCGCATTCTTCGCCGGCCTTAACTTTGAGGACATCGGTTTTGCCCACCCTTAATGATTTTATCCGGGCGGTCCCTAAAATCTGGTCGCCCCGCTTCAGAAAAACGGGGTTTTGATTGGTAATTTCGCCTTCTGAAACTTTGACGCCGGCAATGCGAATATTTTTGATTTTGAATTCGGCAATGACCTGAGACCGGCCCAAAACGTTTTCTTCCAGGTCTGATTTCCCTTGTTTGGCTACCGCATCCGTGATGGCTTTCAGTAATTCATAAATGATCTTAAACTCGCTGATTTTGACACCCTGAATTTCCGCTAATTTCTTCACCGAGGCCGACAGCTTGACGTTGAAAGCGATAATGGCCGCCTTAACCGTCTCTGCCAACGCCACGTCGGATTCATTCACATCGCCGGCTTCGGCTTTCATAATCTGACATTCCTTGGGCAGACTGGCCTTGATCGCCTCCAGCGTTCCCGAAGCATCCGCCTTAAGAATAATCTTGACTTTTTCCTCGTCAGGCGTAGCCTCGACCACCGGCTCCGGGCTGACCGGCTCAGAACTGACTGCCGGTACCGGCGCCGCTAAGGGCAGTTCCCTGCCAACCGTAATTTGACCACCCACCGGTGGCAGGGTGGCAAAGCCAAAAACCTCGACCGGCTGGCCCGGCAAGGCCACCCGCACGATTTTGCCAGCGCTATCAAACATGGCTCGGACTTTCGCCAAAACACGGCCCACCATGATTTGCTCGCCGATTTTAAGGCTGCCATTACGGACTAAAACCGTCGCCGTCACACCTCGCCGCTGATCCATCTTGGACTCGATAACAACGGCTTCCAATTCGCTCTCTGGACTACTTTTGATATCCGCCATCTGAGCCAGCAGTAAAATCATTTCCAAAAGATCATCAATGCCGGCGCCGGTTTTGGCGGAAACGGGCGCCAC
>CAZTHI010000008.1:10881-27015 GCA_964613135.1 uncultured Gammaproteobacteria bacterium | reverse complement strand
TTTTGAATTTCCCAATAACCGACTTTATCCAAAAAATTAGTGCCGACCCGGCCGGCAAAATCCGGGGCGTTTTCCCAAGTAATAGTGGTTTTAAGCTCCCGTTCTCCTTGCCGCTGAAGCTCGGTTCCTGGATAGGGCAAGGGTAAAACGATTGGGAAAGGGTAGGGGATAGAGATCTGATTTTTAACCATAAACTGAAGTGTTTCAATAAAAGTTTCCCGGGTTTCGCCTGGCAAAGATAAAATTTTAAAGCAACCTACACTAATTTTGGCCCGTCGACAGTCGGCAATTGTCTTTTCGGCCACTTTTATGGGGATGTTTTTAAGGCAAAGATAAATAATTTTTTCCGAGCCGCTTTCCAAACCAAAGTTGATAAAAGCACAGCCGGCTTTTTTCATTGCCGCAAGCATTTCCGGCCCAATGGTATCGAATCTCGCCTCGCATCCCCAGGAGAATTTTAACCCCCTTTGGCCGATTTCCCGACAAATTTCCACGACCCGCTTTTGGTCAATACAGAAACTCAAATCCTGAAAATAGATTGCCCGGACATGATGTTTTTTGACCAGGAGTTCAATTTCATCAGCGACGTTTTTGGGGCTCCGAGACCGAAAAGTTTTTTTATCCTGATACATCTTCTTAAAGCAAAAAATGCATTGCCCGGGACAACCCCGGCTGGTCAACATAATGGAAAAGGGATTGGTTTCCCCAACAAAACGCGGACCGTTGAAGTGGTCGCCTAAAGGTCCGTAAAGCTTCATGGGTAAAAGATGGTAGGCAGGCAAAGGCAGGAGATCTAAATTTTCTAAATAAGATCGAGGGGGATTGTGAATAATTTGGCCGTTTTCCGCAAAGCTTATGCCCAAAATAGTTCTTCTCTTTTTAGAATTGAGTGGAAAATTTCTCGCGATCTGCCGTATGGTAAGCTCCGGCTCACCTCGTATCAGAAGATCAAAAGCCACACATTGTTGTAAAAACCACTCTGGAGAAGTTGTCCCATGGGGGCCAATGGCGATAATCATGGTTTTGGGAAAAGCCTTTTTAATCGCAGTGGCTAGTAATTTTGGCGCTTCGATTGTCGGTAAAGGGCATTCCCAGCGATCCAAAGAGGCAGTGTTAATAATGACGATCTTTGGTTTATGGTGGCTAATTTCTTCCACAATTTGTTCCTCAGAAAGTTGCAGCAAATTACCATCAATGATTTTTACCTGCCAGCTTTCCTTTTCTAAAACAGCGGCAATTAGAGCCAGGTCCAAGGGCTGGTTTTCCCGGGAATTGCCTAAGCTGAAAATCCCCTTTTTAAAATTCTTTTGGGGAGTGTTAACTAAAACAGCGTTATTCATTCTCGTACGAAAAGTATATCAGTTTTAAACTGATATATCGAACTTCGTTCGCTATAGCACAGCGTAGTTGGGAAGTGGTAAAATGACTTGATGGCGAAAATCTCGGTTTGCTTGGCGACTTTTAATGAGGAAAAGAATCTCGGCGATTGTCTGGAATCGGTCCGTGGGTTGGCGGCGGAAATTGTGGTTGTTGACGGCACCAGTACCGATAAAACAGTGGCGGTTGCCAATAAATACAGGGCGAAGGTGATTGTCCGGGAAAACCCGCCCATGTTTCATATCAATAAGCAAAAAGCGTTTGAGGCGGCCACTGGCGATTGGATACTTTATTTGGATGCGGACGAGCGGGTGACACCGGAGCTTAAAAGAGAAATATTATCCGCCACACGGAATAGGATACATGATGGGTATTGGATACCGAGAAAAAATATCATTTTTGGCCGTTGGATTGAGCATACCGGCTGGTATCCGGATTATCAGTTGCGGTTGTTTCGGCGAGGTCAGGCCTACCTTCCCTGTAAAACGGTGCACGAACAACCGGTTTTGAAAGGCCAAGCCGGTCATTTAAAAAATCCGTTGTGGCACGAAAACTACCAAACGGTTTCTCAATTTATTGCCAGGCTTGATCGGTATACCGAAAACGATAAAAATTTATTTTTGTCGGAAAACAAAAAAATTCAATGGCACGATGCGATCCGTTTTCCGGTAAGCGAATTTTTAAAAAGATTTTTCCTGGAGCAGGGCTATAAGGATGGATTGCACGGGTTGGTTTTAAGTCTTTTCCAGTCGTTTTCCGCTTTTGTAACTTTTACTAAAATTTGGGAAGCGGAAGGTTTTAAAGAAGCTGACAGCCGGGATTTTTTGGCCAAAACCCAAAAAGAGTTGGCAAAAGCGCTTGGCGAAATTAAATATTGGTTTTTGACCATTAAGTTCGAGAATGCTTCTAATTTAGTCGAAAAAATATGGTACCGAATTCTACGGAAAACCGGTTGAAAATAATTGGTATCGTTTGTGCCGTTCTGTTTCTGGCTGATCTGGCGGTGGTAAATTTAAAGGTTTTTTCTTCTTCTCAGTCTCAGACACCCCCGGTACCGACAGTCCTGCCGACACCGAGCCTTGAGGCGCAGGGAGACTGCCCGGCGGCCTGTCGGGCGCTTATCCCGCCGATTACCACCGGTAGCGTAACAGAGGCGATTTCTCGCCCCACGACTCAACCTGCCACCATTGCCCAGCCATTGGCCAAAGAAATTTATATCCCCTTGGGTAACGGCTCAACCAAAAGCCAGGAGTGGGTGGAAATTCCTGGAGCAGAAGCGGTTTTGGATACCGCCAATTTTCCTAAGATAAAATCGATGATTTTTGAGGCTTTTTTGCGTATTCCGACGGGTAACGGTAGGGCCTACGCCAAACTTTATAATGTTACTGATAAACATGATGTTTGGTTTAGCGAAGTAATGGTGGAGGGAGGGAATACTCAAAGGGTGGAGTCAAAAAACATTGGTCTTGATGCCGGCCGGAAGATTTACCGGGTAACGATGAAGACGGCCATGGGATATGAAGCGGTCTTGGAGTCGGCCAGGTTGAAAATTATTCTTGAATAACTTGTATGAAAGAAGTCGCCATTGTCATTCTCCATTATGTTAAACAGCAATTAACAAGAGAATGTTTGGAATCGGTAGAAAAACTTAATACTAAAAGTTTAATACTTAAGACAATTGTCGTTAATAATAATCCCAAAGAAAACTTAGACAATCTTAAAAAACGGTTTAGAAAGGTTACTTTTTTGGAAACCGGAAAAAATCTAGGCTTTGCCGGCGGCAATAATTTTGGCATTAAATCTGCCTTAAAAAATGGAGCCGATTTTGTTTTTGTTTTAAACAACGATACGCTTCTAGATAAAGATTTGTTGGTCCAATTAATCAAGGTGGCCAGTTTAAATAAGCAAATTGCTATTTTAAGCCCCAAAATTTATTTTGCCCCCGGCTATGAGTATCATAAAGAGAGGTATAAATCCAAAGATTTGGGAAAAATTATTTGGTATGCCGGCGGAATTATTGACTGGCAAAACATTTTAACCTCTCATCAGGGAGTTGATGAGATTGACGGGGGTCAGTACGATGTTGGGGGGGGAACCGATTTTGTTTCCGGCTGCGCCATGTTTGTTAATCAGCGGGTTTTTGAAAAAATAGGGTTATTTGACGAACGCTATTTTTTATATCTTGAGGATCTTGATTTTTGCCAGCGGGCAAAATTGTCCGGTTTTAAAATAATTTATGCTCCCCAGGCAAAACTTTGGCATAAAAATGCCGGCTCAAGCACAGTGGGTGGCTCCCTTCATGATTATTTTTTCACTCGAAATCGGCTGCTTTTTGGGACTAAATATGGACGACTAAGAGCTAAATTGGCCTTAGTTCGCGAGAGCCTTCGACTATTGGTATCCGGCCGTCCCTGGCAAAAAATCGGCGTCAAAGATTTCTACCTAAGAAGATTTGGCCAGGGTAGCTGGAAATGATATCATTGGGCTATGGTTTACCAGAAAGATAGTCAGGGTTGGCTAAAAACATTTCGGCATGCCGTTGATGGTTGTCTTTGGGCTTTTCGAACCCAGAAAAATTTTAAGATTCATTTTGCGGTTTCGTTTTTAGTGTTGATTTTGGCTTGGTGGCTGAACATCGAGCCGGCAAAGTTTTTAATTTTAATTTTGGCGATTATTTTCGGTTTAACGATAGAAATGGCCAATACCGCTTTTGAAAAGACAATTGATTTGGTTACCGAAGAATATCATTTGGATGCCAAAATTGCCAAGGACGTTGCCGCCGGAATGATGCTATTGACGGCCATTGGCTTGGCCATTTTAGGTTTATTAATTCTTTTCCTCTAAGAAACCGCTATAACAAATGGAATTTGATATATCGATTTATTAATCGCTATGGCAAAAATTCATAACTGGCTGAAACTTGAGAAGGAAGATTTAGATAAGCGGATTAGAAGTTATCCAAAATTTAGGGCCTCAATGTTGCTGGCTGCGATTTTGGGGTTTTTGGTTTCTTTAACTTGGTTAGGAGAAAGATCTTTATCAATAAGAGTTCAGACGCTTGACCAGAACATTGCCGAATTAATAGCGAGATTAAAAACCCCTTTTTTAGTTAAATTATTTTCCTGGATAACCGTTTTGGGAGCGGACTATTTTATCATCTCTCTTTTTTTTATTTTGGCGATTATTTTGGTGATAAAAAATCGAAAGAGAGCGGCCGCGGTTGCTCTGTTTTCTTTAGCCGGCAGCGCGTTGGTGGGAATAATTTTTCGTAATTTTTTGTTTTTTCGCTTACGGCCAAGTGGCTGCATTGCCACGATTTTTATGATTGATAACTGTGCTTCTTTTCCCTCAGGTCACACCACCTGGGCTTTTTATTTTTATGGTTTGCTTGATTATCTAATCTTTCGTTTTTTGCCAATACCCGTAAAGAAATTTTTGATCATAAGTTTTATTATCGCTTCTTTGGTAACCCTGATTGCTCTCAGCCGACTTTTCTTGGGGGTTCATTATCCCAGTGACATCATTGGTGGTTTTTTTCTCGGCGGCGCTTGGCTGTTTATCGCCATTTTACTGATAGATATTCTTTATTGAAAATAACGAATGGAATTCGATATATCAGTTTACTAACTGCTATAACAAATGGAATTCGATATATCGGTTTGCTAACCGCTATGGAAAAACCAATTAGGCTTTCCGTCATTATTTTGGCGAAAAACGAAGAATCTGTTGTTACCGATTGTTTGGAGTCGGTTAAGTGGGCGGAGGAGGTTATTTTGGTGGATTCTGGTTCGACGGACAGAACTTTGGCAATTGCCCAAAAATACAAAGTAAAGATAATCAGTTGTCCAAGCGCTAGACCGGAGTTCGCCAAATGGCGGAATATCGGCTTGGCGGCGGCCAAAGGACAGTGGCTTTTATATGTGGATGCCGATGAAAGAGTGACGCCAGAATTAAAGAAAGAGTTGCCGAAGGCAATGGCGGACCCAAAATACAGCGCCTACCAGATTCCTCGGAGAAACTTTTATTTGGGCCAAGAAATGCATTATGGCGGCGCCTGGCCCGGTTATGTTAAACGGCTGTTTTTAAAGAAAAAATTAAAGCGATGGGAGAGAGAACTCCATGAAGACCCGGTTTTTGAAGGTGAAATGGGGACCCTCAATGGCTCTCTGCTTCATTTTACTCATCGCGATTTAGCTTCAATGGTAGAAAAAACTTTAGAATGGTCAAAAATTGAAGCTCGGCTTTTGTATGAAGCCCATCATCCGCCGGTAACCTGGTGGCGAATTTTGCGGATGATGCTGATGGAATTTTGGGAGCGGGGGATTAAGCTTTCTGGCTGGCGGGACGGGACGGTCGGCTGGATCGAATTAATTTTTCAGATGTTTTCCCGGTTTATCACTTACGCTCGTCTATGGGAATTACAACAAAAATAAGCAAAGCTTGTTACTGCGTAATGAAAAAATTCTGGCCAATATTGACGATTTTTTTACTGGTCGTTGTTTTTGCTTTTCCTTATTGGGCGAAAAATAAGGTACCCCTCCCAGCCGATCATTTGGTCACCGCTTTTCCTCCTTGGCAATACTATTATGGTATGCCGGTCAAAAACAATGCGATGCCGGATGTTGTTACCCAAATGTATCCTTTTAAACATTTGGTTATTGGCCTTTGGAAAAATAGCCAAATTCCTTTGTGGAACCCTTATAATTTTTCCGGCAATCCGCTTTTGGGTAATTATCAATCGGCGGTTTTTCATCCCGCCAATTTTCTGTTCTTTATTTTACCGGAGATTGATGCCTGGAGTCTGATGATTTTACTTCAGCCTTTATTGGCGGGACTTTTTACTTATTTTTTCTGTCGGCAACTTAAACTTAGCCAAGTTGGATCATTGCTGAGCGCGGCCGCTTTTATGTTTTGTGGCTTTATGACGGTTTGGCTGGCCTACGGAACTATGAGTTGGGCGCTTTTGTGGCTGCCTTTGGTTTTTTACGCGATTGAAAAAAGCTTTGAAAAACTGACGGCCGGCAGTTTAATCTTGATTAGTTTTTCGTTGGTGGCTTCCTTTTTTTCCGGTCATTTTCAAATCAGCCTTTATGTGCTTTTAGCCAGCTTTGCCTACCTTGTTTATCGGTTGATTACCGGCCGACAATTTAAAACTTTTTTAATTTGTTTTCTTTTTATTATTTTGGGAATTTTGTTGGCCGCAATTCAAATTTTGCCCACTTTTGAACTTCATCAGTTGTCTGTCAGAAGCCAAACTGTTGGTGTTTCGGAGATTATTCCCTGGCGCTACTGGATCACTGTTCTGGCACCGGATTTTTATGGTAATGCGGTGACTCGTAATGATTGGTTTGGTCATTATGCCGAATGGCTCGGATTTACGGGCGTGATTCCTTTGGTTTTGACTTTTTTCGCTTTTGCCGGAAAAAAGAAGAAAACAGTTTGGTTTTTTGGTTTACTGGCGTTAGGGGCTTTGGTTTTGACCGGCCCCACACCGATACTGGATTTAATTGTAAAGTGGAAAATTCCTGTATTGTCCTCCAGCGCGGCGGCTCGGATTGTCGGTTTGTTTAGTTTTGGAGTGGCGGTGCTGAGTGGATTTGGGCTGGATCAGCTAAAAGAAAACTTAAATTCCCAGAGGTTCAGACTACCCTTGTCGTTTCTTTTTTTGATTGCCGGTTTATTTTTAAGTATTTGGGGCTGGCTGCTTTTAATTAAGCCTTTTCCGGCAGAAAAATTGATGATTGCCCAAAGAAACCTTATCTTGCCGACGGGCATCGCTTTTGGTTTTATTGGTTTGCTGGTGGGCTTTAAAATTTTTCAAAACTTGTTTAAAGAAAAAAAATTACTGATTCGCTGGTTTAGGCTGGCGATTCTTTCTTTAATTTTGACTCTGGCCGTTTTTGATGTTTTCCGTTTTGCCCAAAAATGGATGCCTTTTGACGATCGCGCTCACGTTTATCCATCATTGCCGGTTTTGGAATTTTTAAGCCAAAGGACGAGCCCTGATCGGGTTTTTGGCTATTTCGGGATGGAAATGCAGAATTATTATCACATCCTTGGTTTTAACGGCTACGATCCTTTGTATGTCCAGCGTTATGGCGAGCTTTTGATTGCCGCCAACAGCGGTAAAATAGGCCTGCCGTCGACGCGCGGCGTCGGTTTAGAAAGAAGAGCCAGATACACCATGAATTTGCTTAATTTATTGGGTGGTAAATACGTTCTCCACGCGATTCCTGATGATCGGCATGTTTGGGCTTTTAATTTTTGGGATTATCCGGATCAGTTTAAACAAATTTACCAAGATGATAAATATGAAGTTTATGAAAATCTAAGTACTTTTCCCCGCGCCTTTATAGCTTATGATTACCAAGTCATTGGTGAGTCTCAAAAGATTGTGGACCAAATGTTTTCGCCCAAAACAGATTTAAGAAAGACGGTAGTTTTAGAAGAAAAGCCGGAGTTAGTTGCTAGCATCAGGCTGCCGAAAAACCAACCCAAAACAGCCATAATCGCTTATTTGCCAAACGAGGTTAAAATAGACGTCGAAACCGAGACACCCGGCTTACTATTTTTATCAGACAATTATTATCCCGGCTGGCAAGCCTTGGTTGATGGAAAGAAAACTCAAATTTACCGGGCCGACTATTCTTTTCGCGCGATCGTGGTGCCGGCCGGTGAACATAAAGTTCTCTTCGTTTACCGGCCAAGTTCTTTCTTTTTGGGCCAAAAATTAAGCGTGATTTCTTTTGGGATAATTTTAGCTCTTGCCATATGGATAAAGTTTTCAACCAGAAAACCCTAACGTTTTTTATTTGTCTACTGATTTTTTTTCAGCTTTTTCAAATCCTTTATTTTGAGAAAAGTTTTTTCCTGGAGCCATATGACTATGCCTATTGGAAAAATCGTTTTGAACACTCTCAATGGCGGTTGCCCTTGTCACAAAGAGTTATTGGTGATGATGGCCTCTATAGCTATGTTGGCTACCAGCTTGTTCAGGGAGCCAGTCCCGATTTTGTCAATGCCGAGACACCCCCGCTTGGGAAATATCTAATAGGCTTATCGATTAAAATTTTTCGGAGTCCGGCTTATTACGCTCTTTTTTTCGGGTTAGGTAGCCTGCTTCTTTTTTATTTGCTTGCCCGGCGATTGACCAACAATTTAACGGCTTTATTTTTAACGGCCATTCTTTTTTTAGAACCGTTGTTTTTTACCCAGTTTTGGAAAGCTTGGCTGGATATTGGCCAGTTATTTTTTTTGCTGGCCAATCTCTTTTTTTTGTTTTCTTCTCCTGTTCTGGCCGGGATTTTTTTAGGATTGTTCTCGGTTAGTAAAATGCCTCTTCTTTTGCCGATTATTTTTGGCTTAGAAACAATTTATTTTTTGGTCAAAGGTCAAAAGCGACAGTATTTGATCTTTCTTTTGGGAATTCTGGTCGCGGTTTTGTTGGTTTATGACCGTTATTTCCTTTTAGGTCATTCTTTAGCTGATTTTCTAAGACTCCAAAAGTATATGGTTGGGTTTTATCAACAATCCCAGCTGAAAACGCATTGGGGGGCAATTTGGCAAGTGTTATTTACCGGAAGATTCCCCGACGTTTCCTCTGGGGTTCTTGGCCCGGTGGCCGAATGGTGGCTCCTATGGCCTATTTTGACGGCTACTGGCATAATAATGGCCCTAAAGACCATGCTGACCAGAGGTATTTCTTTGGTTTGGAGGGGATTGGGACTATTTATTTTGTTGGGGCTTTTAGCTTATACTTTCATTCCCGTTTATCCGAGATATTTATTAATTATCTGGCCCTTTTTTGTCTTATTAGTCGGATATGCCCTAAAGATGGTTGAAAGGAAAAGAGCGATTCTATTGGGCGGGGTTATTCTTTTGGCCAGTTTTACCCGCGCCTTTTTATTTTTGCTGCCCGCTCCGGATTTAGTTTTAAATAATTTTTATTACAACTTATCGCATCAATATTTTCAGGATATTTATGAAGAGAATTTGTCTAAGGAAAGCCGGCCGGTTGGTAATCGGGATGAATTTTGGCGTATCAGCCAGGGGGTATTGGGACAAGCGACAGTTCGCGCGATCGAGGTAAAAGAAAAAGAAAGGAAAATTTCTCGGTTGGGAAACAAGGGTGAAATAAAGCTGCGTTTGACTTATAAAACTCAGGACTTGGGTCCGTTTTCAGAGGAAAAAACAATCAAACTGGTTAAAGAAGCGAATCAATGGAAGATTATTTGGGATTGGAATATTCTTTTGAACGGTTTTTTGCCTGATTATCAGATTGGGGTGGAAATCGTTTCCGGAAAACGAGGAGCAATTATCAGTCTCAAAGAAGGTATTTTGGTTCAAGACAGCCCTGGTTATCTTATTTCGGTTAAGCCAAACGAAGTCGACCCGCAAAAAGAAGAGGCGCTGCTTAAGTTAATTGGTAAGCTTGGTGGTCTGAGCGGTGTTGTTCTTTATAACGCCTATCAGGAAAATATCTTGCCGGAAACGACCGTGTCTTTAGTAACTTTACCCATCTTGCCGGATGATAAAATAATTAAAGATCTTTTGTCGTATCAAGGGTTGGCTTTAACAAAATACCCAGCTCGGGTATATAATGGCCTTAGCCCAACCGATATTGAAAATACTTTTTACGATGAGCACTACACCCGAATTTACAGTCGCTATAATTTTAGAGGAATTAGGGGGCCGGAAAAGCAGTTCGACGACCTTTTATACGGGTACGACGGTGGAAAAATTCTAATGAAAAACGAGAGAGGTGAAAACATCGGGGTTATTTTAGAAAAGGAGGCAAAAAAAGGGCAAGACATTGTTTTGCCTGCGGAAAATGAAAGCCGGAATATTTAGCCCTTATTTGGATACTTTGGGCGGTGGGGAGCGCTACGCGATGACGGTCGCGGAGGGCCTAGCTAAGTCGGGGTGGGCAGTGGAAGTTTTTTGGGATGATGAAGCCTTGAGGCCAAAATTGGCCCAAAGATTTGGTCTTTCTTTGGAAAAAATTGAATTTGCCCCCAATATTTTTAAGCATGCAAATAATCTTTTCCGGCGCTGGTTTCAAACTCATGCTTATGATGCTCTTTTTTATGTTTCCGACGGCAGTATTCCTTTTTTATTTGGCCGAAAAAATATTCTTCATTTCCAAGTCCCTTTCCAAAAGGTTAACGGGAAGAATTTTTTAAACCGGTTAAAGCTTAAAAAAATTGACAAAATTGTTTGTAACTCCCAATTTACCAAGAGGTTTATCGATCAGGAATTTGATGTCAAAAGCATAGTTGTTTATCCACCGGTTGACACTGTTAATTTTTATCCCAGTCAAAAAGAAAAAGTAATTTTGGGAGTCAGTCGTTTTAGCAAAAGCCTTCATGCTAAAAAACAAGAAGTTTTAATTGATGTTTTTAAAAAATTATCAACGGCCGGGTTAAAGGAATGGCGGTTGATTTTAGCCGGTGGACTGAAGAAAGAGGATCAAAATTACTTTAATAAGCTGATAAAGAAAGCAAGGGGCTTACCGGTGGAGTTTTTAACTAATGTTACCCTTTCCCAGTTAAAAAAATTATACGGCCAAGCGAGTATTTTTTGGCATGCGGCTGGCTTTGGCGAGGATGAAAATCTTCATCCGGAACGGATGGAACATTTTGGGATTGTGGTGGTCGAAGCGATGGCGGCGGGCTGTGTTCCCATTGCCATTGGCAAAGGCGGCATACCGGAGATTATTAAGCACAAAACAAACGGCTTTTTATGGCAAACGAAAGAAGAATTAGAAAGCGTGACACTCCAATTGATTAAATCACCTAAAATATTAAAAAAAATATCAATACGGGCCATTAAAGATAGTCGAAAATTTAGCAAAGAAGTTTTTTGCCAAAAAATATATGAAATTATCTAGATTTTTACTCATTATTTTTTTGGGAGTAGTGGCCATTTTTTTTCGGCCTTTTATTCTGGAGGGAAAAATTCCCATTCCGGCGGACACGATTGTCGGCATGTATCATCCTTGGCGAGATGTTGTCTGGGATAATTTAGTCGCCGGCGTTCCCTTTAAAAATTTTTTAATTACCGATCCGGTTCGCCAGCAGTATCCCTGGCGAAAGCTGGCGACTGACGCTTTTAAAAATAAACAGCTGCCGCTTTGGAATCCTTATAATTTTGCCGGCACGCCACTTTTGGCAAATTTTCAAAGCGCGGCTTTTTATCCCTTAAATGTTTTATTTGCTTTTTTGCCTTTTAGCTACGCCTGGGGGTTTTTGATTTTTCTCCAACCTTTATTGGCCGGGATTTTTCTTTTTCTTTACCTTCGAGAATTGAGGCTGGGAAGGGCCAGCTCCCTGTTGGGGGCTTTGGCTTTTTCTTTTTCCGGCTTTTTTATTGCCTGGCTGGAGTGGGGAACCATACTTCACTCCGCTCTCTGGCTGCCTTTAATTTTGCTTTCGATTGAAAAAATGGTTTCTCGGCCAGCAAACCGCCGATGGATGATTGTTTTCATTTTCAGTCTAGTTGCTTCCTTTTTCGCCGGTCATTTACAGACATTTTTTTATGTGTTTGTCTTTAACCTTGTTTATCTAATTTGGAAATTATCTCAACTTAGAACCAACCGCCTGAAGATTCTTTTGTCATTCGCAATAAGCTATTTGCTATTCGTGATTGTTTCTTCAATCCAATGGCAGCCGACATGGGAATTTATAAATTTAAGCGCCCGAAATATCGACCAGATCGATTGGCGAATTCCCGGCTGGTTTATTCCTTGGCAAAACTTGGTTCAGTTTTTTGCGCCTGATTTTTTTGGCAATCCGGCCACGCTTAACTATTGGGGGGTTTGGAATTACGGTGAATTTATTGGCTATGTCGGTGTGGTGCCGTTGCTTTTAGCCTTTTTGGCGGTTTTCCGGCGACCCAAAGGAGTAGTTGGTTTTTTTGCCGTTTTTGGGTTGCTTGCTTTAACTTTTGCCCTGCCGACTCCCTGGGCCAAACTGCCATATTGGCTCAAAATCCCTTTAATTTCCACCAGCCAGCCCACGAGGCTACTGCTTATCGTTGATTTTTGTTTGGCCGTGTTGGCGGCCTTTGGTCTGGAAAAATTATTAACTGAAAAAGCCAAATTTAAGTCGGCTTTATTTTTAGTTGCTGCTTTGGGATTTTTGTGGTTGGCAGCGCTTTTGTTGCCCCAAATTGTCCCTGGATTAACAACTAATTTGGCGATTAGTCAACGAAATCTGATTTTGCCGACAATAGTTTTAGCCGGAGGTTTGGGGATCTTGGGCTTGGTTCGTTTTCAGCGATTTCCTCGCCATCTTGCTTTGGGTTTACTGCTGGCATTAGTCTGTTTTGATTTGATTCGCTTTGGTTGGAAATTTACGCCGTTTACAAAAGGAGAGTGGATTTTTCCGTCCATAGAGACGACTAGTTTTCTTAAAGAGGACAAAACCATTTTTCGTTTCATGAGTGCAGATAAAAGAATTCTGCCGCCCAATTTTTCCGTTGTTTACGATTTACAGACAGTTGACGGCTACGATCCGTTGTACCTGGCCCGTTACGGGGAATTAATCGCCGCTTCAGAGCGCGGCCGGCCCGACATTTCTTTCCCTTTTGGATTTAATCGGATTGTTACTCCCCAAAACTTTAATTCGCGGATAGTGGATTTGTTGAATGTTAAATATGTCTTGTCGCTGACGGATTTGAGCTCGCCAAAACTAGGGTTGGTTTTCAAAGAAGGCGAAACCAGGGTTTACTACAATAAAGAATTTTTTCCGCGAGCCTTTATGGTCTATAATTTCCGTTTTGCCGAAAGTAGGCAGAAGGCAATAGAACTCTTAATGGACGAAAAAATCGACTTGCGAAAAAAGGTAATTTTGGAAGAAAATCTGCCAATTGATTTACTTAAGTTGACGAACGAAAAAATTGCCAATAATGTTATTATTGAGGCTTACCAGCCCAATGAAGTGGCTATTGAGGTTGATACTGCCCAAAAAGGATTTTTGGTGCTCACTGATTCCTATTATCCTGGCTGGAGGGCAAAAATCGATGGCCGGCAAACCAAAATTTATCAAGCTGATTATAATTTTCGGGCGATTATTGTTCCCTCCGGAAAGCATATAATAACTTTTGAATATGAAAATTAGTATTTAAATAATTTAAAGATGAAAAGAGCTTTTAATATCACTCGTTTTTTTCTTCTAGGAATTTTCTTTTTAGCCCTATTGTTGAGGGTTTTTGAATTAGGTAGTCTTCCTTATTCTCTTCACCAAGATGAATTAATGAATGGCTATGTGGGTCGCTTCATTATTGAAAACGGGCGGGATCTTTATGGAAATCGCTGGCCTATTTTTTATTTTGATCGCTTTGGCGATTATCCCAATGTTATCCCGATGTATTTTTCTGGTTTGTCAACTTTACTTTTTGGCGTTAACGAATTAGCGGTTAGATTACCGATAGCGTTGTTCGGAGCCCTAACTGTTTTTCCTTTCTACTATCTTTCATTTTTAGTGTTTAAAGAAAAGAAGGTGGCTTTATTTAATTCTTTTTTACTAGCAATTTTACCTTGGCATGTAGTTTTATCTCGAGCTACGGCTGAAGGAATTTTGGGTTTATTTTTCTTTAGTGTCGCTTTAGTTTTGCTTTTAAAAGCAATTGCCAGAGGAAGCAAAAAAATCTTTTTAGGAGCCGCTTTTTGTTTTTTATTTACCTATTTTCTTTATCCGTCCTTTCGGGTCATCACGCCTTTAGCTATTTTCCCCTTGCCATTTCTTCTTAATCCTCAAAAGAAAGAATTTAAAAAATATCTTTTTATTTTAATGGCTTTATTCCTTTTAATAACAATTATGATTAGCCAAACTAAATGGGGGCAGGGTCGGTATTCCCAAACCTCCTTATTCAAGAGCGAGGAAGTTTCTAATCGAATTAAAAGCAACCTGACCGCCCTAAGTTATGATTTTGGGCCGGGGAATATTTGGCGGACCAGGATCTTTCATAACAAAATAGTTGCCTATACTCGGGAGTTTTTATCTCAATACTCAAGTTATTTTTCGCCTGAATTTTTATTTTTAAAAGGGGGGCTGCCGGATCGTTATCGAGTCCCCTATCAGGGTTTAGCCTATTTGTGTTTAGGGCTTTTGATTGTTGTCGGTTTGTGGCCGGCAAAGATTGTAATTAATAAACGCCTTTTTGGCTATTTTCTATATTTATTTTTACTCGCGCCGCTGCCGGCGGCCCTAACGGTAGATGATACACCAAACATTCATCGGGCGGTTTTTCTGATTCTCCCTCTAATAATGGTTCTTGGCTTAGGTTTCTCTAAACTAAACTCTCTTTTTCCTAAATTTAAAATGAGCTTGATTCTTTTCCCTTTTTTATTTTTGGAATTTGCCTGGTTTTGGAATCAATATTCAGCCCATACCTCATCCTATAAAAGCTTTTTGAGAAATGACGGCAGTAAGGAGCTTGTTGAATTAGTAAAGAACAAACAAAAAAAATATCAAAAGGTAATAATGCCAGCTAAGGGAACCTTATCACTTTATTATTTGTTTTACACCCATGATTTTAATAGTCAATATGCGGGGAAGTTTAAGGCCTATTTAATGATTGATAAGATTGGAAAGATTGAATTTTTAGGAGGTTGGTGCCCCAGCGAGTTGATTAAAAAAGAAAACTTAACCGGAGAAATTCTCATTGTAGATCAGGGTGATTGTAAAGAAGTCGAGGGTTTGAAGGAAATTAAAGTAATTTATCGTAAAGATAGTACCAGGGCGTTTCGGCTCTTAACAGGTTTATAATTTAAAAATGAAAATTAAAGTCAGCATAGTAATACCAAATTATAACGGCCGGGCGCTTTTGGAGAAAAATTTGCCGGCGGTTTTGCGGGCCTGTCTCGCCGCCAGGCGGACCTGCCCGAAGGTGGAAATCATTGTCGTTGATGACGCTTCAACCGATGACAGTGTTGCTTTTTTAAAGAAAAACTACCCGCAAATCAGATTAGTAGTTCATTCTGAAAATCTTCGTTTTGCCGCCGCCTGCAATAGTGGTGTAGCCGCGGCTCAGGGGAAAATTGTGGTTTTGCTAAATAATGATGTGGCCCCGGAAAAAGATTTTTTAAAACCTTTATTGACTCATTTTGACGACCCGAAGGTTTTTAGCGTCGGCTGTTTAGAAAAAGACATTATTGCTGGCAAAACAGTTTTTAGTGGCCGGGCGGAGGGAGAATTTAAAAAAGGGTTTTTGATTCACTGGCGGGCCGAGGATCAGATGAGGTCTGAGACTCTCTGGGCTGCCGGCGGTAGCATGGCGGTTGATCGGCAAAAATGGTTGGAACTTGGCGGCCTGGATAGGCTTTTCCGGCCGGCCTATTGGGAAGATATTGATTTATCTTGGTGGGCCCACAAAAAGGGATGGAAAATTCTTTTTGAGCCGCGCTCGGTTGTCGTTCATCATCACGAATCAACCAATGTTTCCGCTTTCGGCCGTCCGCAAATGAAAACCTTTGCCTATAAAAATCAGTTTCTGTTTGTCTGGAAAAACGGCAGCGTCGGCATGTTAGCTAGTCATTTGTTTTGGTTGCCTTACCATTTTTTTAAAGCGGCCACCAGCGCCGACTGGCTGTTTTTTAAGGGTTTTGCATTAGCTTTAAAACAATTGCCAGAAGCCATAGCGAATAGAATTCGATATATCAGTTTACTAACTGCTATAGCGAATAGAATTCGATATATCAGTTTACTAACTGCTATAGCGAATAGAATTCGATATATCAGTTTACTAACTGCTATA
>CAZTHI010000008.1:0-10781 GCA_964613135.1 uncultured Gammaproteobacteria bacterium | reverse complement strand
ATGTTTTTCTGGCACATGGCGGGCAATAAGTTTTTAAGCTTGGTCACTAACTTGCTTTTTAATACCACCTTATCGGACGTGGAGGTTTGTTATAAACTGCTGACTAAAAAAGTGGCGACGGATATTAAACTTGAGGAAAACCGCTGGGGTTTTGATCCGGAGATCACTGCCAAAATTTTAAAGCAGGGAGTCAGAATTTACGAAGTGCCCATCAGTTACGCCGGCCGGGAGTTTTCCGAGGGCAAAAAAATCAGCTGGGAAGACGGCTTTCGAATTCTCTGGGTTCTCTTTAAATATCGATTTTTAAAGTAGTATGGAAAAACTAACATTGTCAGGAGTGGCGCTTTTTGCCCTGGTCGTTCCTTTTATCATGACTTACGGGATTGGGCTAGGCGTTACACCGTATTGGCTTTTTGGAATTATTTTTGCCTTGCTGCTGGGATATCTGGTTTTTAGTAAGCTACGTTCAATTTTGCTTTGGCTGGTGATAATTTTGGTGATCGGCAGCGCTTCTGTTTCGACGATAATTGTCCGTCACCAAACGGCGCCGGTTTATGGCGTTCACGACATTATCTTGCAGCTGGAGTCAGCCGTT
Organism: uncultured Gammaproteobacteria bacterium; assembly: GCA_964613135.1. GTDB lineage: Bacteria > Patescibacteriota > Microgenomatia > PFEM01 > CAZTHI01 > CAZTHI01. Next base: position 10,186 of record CAZTHI010000008.1, on the reverse strand, counting down.
CAATTTTTCTTGCATGGTCAAAATCCCTACGCCACTACTTATTTTGGGACGCCCCTGGAGCAGTGGTATTATTCTGATACCCAGACAAATCCGGCCTTGTTTCACTTTGTGATGATGCCCTGGTATTTGTTGTTTTCCCTGCCGTTTTATTTTCTGGCGATGCCGTTTTTGGGCTATTTTGACGGCCGAATACCGCTGGCGGCGTTGTTTGGAATGTTATTGGTTTTGGCTTGGCGGCTTTTGCGGCGCAACCAAGAACAACAGCGTTTATTTTTAATTCTTTTAGCATTTAACCCGGCCACCCTGGGATATTTTTTGGAAGGCCGCAGTGATATTTTCGCTTTTACCTTTTTATTTGGGGCTTGGTTTATGCTGGAAAAAGGGCGATATTTTTTGGCCGGTATTCCTCTGGCCTTGGCTTTTGCGACCAAGCAATCTATCTGGCCGATTTTTCCGTTCTATTTAGTTTTTTTGTGGTGGGCGAGCGGCAAAAAACTAATGGCAACTGCCAGAAATTTTCTGTCGTTTGTGGTAGTTTTTGGTTTGGTGGTTGGCCCGTTTTTTATCTGGGACCCGAAAGCTTTTTGGGAAAGTACGGTTCTTTATCTTTCTGGCGCGGCCCTCAATAGTTATCCCATTAGCGGTTACGGCTGGGGAATGGTTTTAAATCAATTGGGGATAATAAAGAATTTGACGGTCTATTATCCGTTCTGGATTTGGCAAGCGGCAGTCGGTTTGCCGTTGGCTTTATTTTTAATCCGCTGGCTGGCCAGGCGACCAAGCGTGAGCAGGCTAATTATTTGTTATGGAGTTTTTACTTTTGTTTTTTGGTACTTTTCCCGCTATTTCAACAATAGCCATTTGGCTTATTTATCAACCGTTTTTATCACCGCCTATTTCTGGCCCAGCGATGGCGGCCTTAAAATAAAATAAACTATGAAAATTGATGCGATTATCGTTATTGCCTTTATCACTATTTTTTTGACAGAAAATCTCTTTGGCTGGGGACTTTTGCAAGATAAACAGTTCATTCTTTTTTCAGTATTTTTAATTTTAGCTTATTTAATCTCAGATTTATTTTATCTACTAACTAAAAAACGTTGGCTAGTAAAGTTCAAAATTTTTCTTCTTTTGTCTTTTATTGCTGTGGCGGTTTTTGGGGCAACCCTTAGCTTTATCTTTTTAAGAAATAAAACCCATGTGACCGGTTTTATAAATGACTCAGCCATACAAACAGAGATAGCGGGAAGGTTTTTATTGCTTGGGAAAAATCCCTATGCCGAAACATATACCAATACGGATCTTGCTCAATGGCGCTATAAAGATGAAGCAAATAATATCGTTAATCCGGCCCTTTTTCAAAACGTAACGCCCCCTCTTACCATTATTTTGTCGTCTTTGGGGTTTCGTCTATTTTCTCAATTTGTTGGTTGGTTTGATATTAGGGTTTTTTTCCTTCTCTCCTATCTGTCTATTTTAGCTTTAGGTTGGCTAAAATTTGGTTTTAAAAATAGATTCTTAATTTTTATTTCTTTAATCGGGCTAAATCCTCCTTTTTTGAATTCAATGATGAGGGGCACGAATGACGTGCTTGTCTTGTCTTTTTTGCTTTGGAGCCTATATTTTTTAGAAAAGAAAAAATTCATTCCCGCGGGAATTCTTTTGGGATTGGGGATAGCCACTAAACAAACGATGTGGTTTGCCGCGCCTTTTTATTTTTTCTTTGTTTGGAGGAAGGCCGACTGGTGTTCTCTTAAGCGGTTTTTTTATTCATGCGCGTTCACGATGATACTTTTTTACCTCCCGTTTATTTTATGGAATTTCTCGGCTTTAGTTAGTAACCTTGTTTTTTATGTAAATAGCTCTCCCTCTGGTAACTATCCTATTCACCCCATCGAGGGTTATGGATTTGGGCGTTTGCTTCTTATTTTGGGAACAGTTAAGTCTATTTATGCGGAGTATCCTTTTTGGTTATGGCAATTTGGTCTGGGGCTACCATTTCTCAGCCTACTTTTATTTTTGCAGAAAGATAAAATGTCGCCGACGAGCTTGCTTTATAGTTATACCGCTTTCGTTGGTTTAATCTGGTTTTTTAACCGCTATTTTCTTGAATCTCATTTAGCCTTTTTGATTGTCCTGGCGGCTTCTTCTTATGTTTGGTCTCTTAGTATAAATAAAAGTTTAGATAACAAATGAGTAAAAAATACGTTTTGATATTTTTGGCGATCTTTATTTTAGGAGCTTTTCTGCGTTTTTATCGTTTGGGAGAAATTCCGATCAGTTTTCACCGCGATGAGGCATTTTTGGGCTATAACGCCTGGTCAATTCTGCAAACCGGCAAAGACATGAACGGTAATTTTTTGCCCTTAAATTTGCAATCGTTTATATATAGCCCGGCGGGTTATGCTTATTTTTCCATACCCTTTTTAAAAATCTTTGGTTTAAGTGTTTTTGCCGTGCGCTTTGCCTCGGCTTTTTTCGGAAGCCTAACAATTTTAGCAGTTTTCTTTTTGGCCAGGATGCTTTTTAACGATTATCGGCATAAAACAGCGGTTGGCTTGTTAAGCTCTTTATCTTTGGCAATTTCACCTTGGCATATTAATCTTTGCCGAACGGCAACGGAGAATGTTTTGGTTGTTTTTTTTCTGACGCTGGGAATTTATCTTTGGCTGGTTTGGCTAAGAAAGAAAAAGATTATTTTCCTGGGTCTTAGTTTTGTTTTATTTTTCTCAACCCTTCTTATTTACCAGGCCCCGCGGGCGTTTTTGCCGCTATTTATCCCAGTTTTAATAGTTGCCAGTTATTTCAAAACCAGGTTTACCCCCAAGGTTCTTTTTATCACTTTTATTTTTTATTTTTTAACCATTCTTTTGCCTCTTTTTCTGGTTTTGCGTTCTCCGGAGCTTTCTTTGAGATTGCGAACAGTCAGTATTTTTTCCACCGCCGAGACTCAATTGGTAATAAATCAACAGTTAAGAGAAGACGGTGTTTCTGGGGTTTACGGTATTTTAAGCCGGGCTTCCCACAATAAAGTAATGGGGTTTTTAAATAATTTTTTGAAAAATTACTTTGATTATTTCTCTTTTGATTTTCTGTTTACCGACAAGGGATTGCCCCCTCGCTACCACATTCCCTTAGCAGGATTGCTGTCTTTATTCGAATTGCCCTTAATCCTGATGGGGATTTGGTTTATATTAAAGTCAAAGGGTTTATCCGGACCGCTTATTTTATCTTGGCTGGTTTTGGCACCCGTTGGCAGTGCTCTGACCTTTGATGACATTCCCAATCTCCAGCGAGCTTTAATAGTTTTTCCCATGCTTTCGTTGGTAATTGCCTTAGGCGCCAATCAACTGATTATCTGGGTAACGGAGAAAAAACTATTAATATTACCAGCAGCGGTATTTCTGCTGTTCGCTTTATATAATTTTTCTTTTTATCTTCATCAATACTATATTCATGGCCCCTTGTATTTGCCTTGGCATAGAAATGACGGTTATCAAAAACTGGTTTCTAAAGTTAATGAGCTTTTGCCCGGATATTCTAAAGCAGTTATTACTAACCGAGAAACGGCACCAACAATTTTCTTCTTGTTTTTTGGAAAATACGATCCGGCTTTATTCCAAAAAGAAACCGCCGGAACAACCATGAAAGATTTTGACCGGATCAATTTTGGCAAATACGAATTTTCCCTGGAAGAGTGTCCGCTTGAGCGGCAAACCGTCAATTGTGATGAAAAATTTATTGAAGAGAGCCGCCAAATTTTATATGTTGATAGTGCTAATTGTCTACCGCTGCCGAAACTCGTTCATCAAGAGGAGGAGATCATCCGAACTGACAATTCGGCCGTTTTCCGGATTGTAGAGTGTCGAGAATGAAGGAATTTTTGAGAAAAGATAAAATTTTGGTAACGCTGGTTCTTGCCCTGCTGACTGTTTTTATTTTCAGAAATTACTTTTTTAAGAATCAGGTTCCTTTTCCGTCTAATCTTTTGGTTTCCTTTTATTCCCCCTGGAGATTTTACGAATGGAAAGAATACCCCAACGGCCCGCCGAACAAGCCCATCGGCTTTGACGATCTCCGGATTTTTCATCCCTTTCGGAAATTTACTATGGATCAACTAAAAATTGGCGAGTGGCCATTATGGAATCCTTATAATTTTTCCGGCAGTGTTCACTTGGCCTCTTATCAGACGGCGGTTTTTTATCCTCTCAATATTTTTTATTTTGTTTTGCCCCAAGTTGATACCTGGTCTTTGCTGGTAATCTTACAGCCGGTTCTTTCCGGTTTATTTATGTATTTGTTCTTGAAAGAAATAAATTTATCAAAGAAAGCGGCTTTTTTTGGTTCTCTGGCTTTTGCTTTTTCCGGCTGGATGGTGGTTTGGTTGGAGGAAGATTTAGTACTTGAACATTCAGCCTTATGGTTGCCTTTAATTTTGTATTCGCTGGAGAGAATTGCCCGGAAGGCCACCGCCAGCCATTTGGCCTTATTGGTTTTTGGTATCACGTGTTCAATTTTGGCCGGGTTTTTACAAATGACCATCTATGTTTTGGTGGCCGCTTTTTTCTGGAGTGTTTTCCGTAAAAAGACTTTAATTTTTCTCACGTCCCTGGTAACGAGTTTGCTTATAAGCGCGGTCCATTGGCTGCCGGCCGTGGAAGCCTATTTTTACTCTCCCAGAGAGTTAGTCGACGTCAAATTTATATTTGCTGAGTATTTAATGAAACCCTGGCACTTAATCACTTTTTTGGTGCCGGATTTTTGGGGCAACCCTGGCGCTTATAATTATTTTGGGAGTGTCTTTTATCATGAGAAAGTCATTTTCATTGGTATTTCCGCCTTACTTTTGGCCCTCTCGACGTTTTTGGTTAAGATGGCTGGGCCAAAGCTAAAATTTTTCCGGTGGTTTAGTTTGATTACTTTGGCTCTGGGGTTTTCCCCTTTAGGTTGGCTGCTTTATTTTTCGCGCTTGCCTCTAGTTTCCACCATAACTCCCTGTCGAATTTTCTTTTTGTCGACTTTTGGTTTTTGTGTTTTGGCTGCCTTTGGGATGGATGGACTGCTCGCCCGTAAAATAAATTGGCCCAAATTTAAAAAAATATTACTCTTTGTGGCCTTGGCTTTCTTGATCTTAGGCTTTTTTACCATCGCCAAAAGATTTATCTCGCCCAAAGAGCCATACGGATTTATTTCTCTTAAGAATTTGATCCTACCGGCCGGGTTTTTCTTAGCCACCACGTTGTTAATCGTCCGGCGATCTTATTTTGGTTTGGTTGTTTTGACATTGCTTTCCTCGCTTTATTTTGCCCAGAAGTTTCTTTACTTTTCCGAAAGAAAATTTATTTTTCCTGAAGTGGGGGTAATTTCCAAATTAAAAGAAATGGCGGGCCTCAATCGGGTTTGGTCTTATGGCAATGGTTATTGGGAAAAAAATTTTAATATTTTCTACGGGCTTTACTCGCCGGAGGGTTATGGCGCTTTGTATCCCCAAAAGTACGGGAAACTCCTTTATACTCAAGAGACAGAAGGGAAAATTGTGAATCAAATACTGCGGACTGATGCCAATATTGCGACTGCTTCGGAAAGAGATGGGGTTTTAGACAACTGGCCAAGAAGGAGATTGCTTTCGCTTTTGGGGGTGAAATATGTTATTGAGGCTAAAGTCGGCGAGGGAAAAGATTGGCTTACTCAGGAAAAGCGATTTCCGGAGACGTCTTTTCGGCTGGTTTGGGAGGATCAAAGATTCAGGATTTGGGAGTTCTTGGAGGCTTTGCCGCGGGCCTTTTTAGTCAATGATTATTTGGTTGAAGTTAACGGCCAAAAAATTGTCGATTATCTTTTTGATAAAAATTTTAATCTGGGGAAAACGATTGTTTTGGAAAAAGAGCCAGGTTACCGGCTGGTACCCGGCCAGCCAGCTGGAGAAGTTCAGGTGATTAAATATGAGCCCAATCGAGTGGAGCTGGAAGCGGAGTCGTCACTGGCAGCACTGCTGTTTTTATCCGATAATGATTATCCCGGCTGGAAAGTCTTTATTGATGGCAAGCCAACCGAAATTCTGCGGGCCGATTATACTTTCCGGGCCGTCGCCTTACCGGAAGGCAAACATAAGATTGTTTTTTCTTATCGGCCCTGGACTTTTTACGGGGGATTGGTGATAAGCGTGACAGCTCTGTTTTTTAGTTTGATTTTGATGTTAAAATTGAGGAAATGAGAACCAAAATAGTTCTTGGTTTGATATTAGTCTTGGCGATATTTTTACGGTTTTGGCAGCTGGGAGCCAATCCGCCGTCATTGGCTTGGGATGAGGCGGCTTGGGGATATAATGCCTACTCATTGGGTTTAACTGCTAAAGACGAATTTGGCCGGTTTTTGCCGCTTGATTATTTGGAATCGTTTGGCGATTTCAAGCCGCCGGCTTATGCTTATCTGGCGATTTTGCCGGTTAAAATTTTTGGTCTTAATGAATTTAGCGTTCGTTTTCCCTCGGCTCTTTTCGGTGTCCTGACGGTTCTTTTAACTTACTTTTTGGTAAGGGAGATTTTTTATAAATCGTTATTGGTTAATCGTTGTTCGTTAATCGCCAGCCTCCTGCTAGCCATTTCGCCTTGGCATATTATGCTTTCCCGGGCCGCTTTTGAGGCCAATGTCGCCACCTTTTTTATTGTGGCCGGTGTCACTTTTTTTCTAGCCAGTTTACGGCGTCGGAATTGGCTTTTGATTCTTTCGGCCGTCTGTTTCGCTTTGAGCCTGCAAACTTTTAACACCGCCAGAATTGTGGTTCCTCTTTTGGCCTTGGGCTTGGCAATTGCTTTTAGAAAAGATCTTTGGCAGCAAAAAAAATTGGCTTTGGCCTCGGCGATTCTGGGGATGGCCTTGCTTTTACCAACCATTCCCTTTTTGTTTACCCCCCAAGCCCAATTGAGATTTAAAGAAGTGAATATTTTTTCCAACACAGAGATTGTTACCATGGCCAATCAGGAAATGGTCAATGACAATTGGGCTTGGTGGAGCAAAATTATTCATAACCGCCGCTGGGGATATTTTCGGGAATACATCCGGCATTATTTCGACCATTTTAACCCCGGCTTTTTGTTTTTTAGGGGTGATGGCAATCCTAAGTTTTCCACTCAAGACGTGGGGGAGCTTTATCTCTGGGAGGCGCCATTTTTAGTCATGGGCATATTGCTTCTTCTCCGACACCGGCGGGGCTATTGGTGGATTATTCCGTTTTGGCTGTTAATTGGCATCATTCCGGCGGCCACGGCTCGAGAAACACCCCACGCCTTGCGGATTGAAACCACTTTACCGACTTGGCAGATTTTCACCGCCATCGGGGTGGTCGCGTTTTGGGAGTTTGCCCAAAAGCAGAAGAAATTAATCAATTACGTGTTACAGATTACGGGTTATGGGTTATTAGTTATTAGTTTTTTCTACTTCCAGCATGGTTATTGGCGCCATTACCCTAAAGAATATTCCGGCGAATGGCAGTATAGCTACAAACCGGCACTTGAATTTGTCAGGGCAGTTGAAGACCGATATGAAAAAATTTGGTTTACCGAAAATTTGGGCCGGCCTTATATTTATACCCTTTTCCACCTCAAGGTTGATCCGAAAATATTTCAGCAAACAGCGATAATTGAAAGAGAGGCCTTGGGTTTTGTAAGGGTAAAATCGTTTGGCAAATATCACTTCTTTTCTTCTCCCGAGGAGATTATCTTATTTCCTAAGACTCTAATTATCGATCGCCCAAACAATCTTCCGGCCGGAGGAACGCTGATACAAACGTTTAGTCTACTTAATGGCCAAGAGGAGCTCGCCGCGTATGAGATTTAAGAAAGAAGCCATTGTCTTGTTTTTAATTTTAATTTTGGCGGCTTTTTTGCGATTTTGGCAATTGGGAAAAGCGCCGCCCTCGCCGGACTGGGACGAAGCCTCGCTGGGCTACAATGCTTATTCACTAATGATGACCGGCAAGGACGAGTACGGGACGATCCTACCGTTGGTTTTGCGCTCCTTTGACGACTACAAGCCGGGGGTTTATGCTTATTTGAGTATTTTGCCGATTAAGATTTTTGGCCTGAATGTTTTTGCGGTCCGTTTCCCGGCCGCGCTTTTAGGAACTTTGGCAGTTTTATTAACTTATTTTTTGGTTAAAGAACTTTTCCCTGTTATTTCACCTCGGAGGAGTGCATTCGCACACCATCCGAGGTGTTTAGCGCTTCCTTTAATTGCCAGTTTTTTATTGGCGATTTCTCCCTGGCATTTACAATTTTCTCGCATTGCCTTTGAGTCCAATGTCGGCTTATTTTTTAATATTTTGGCCGTTTTGTTATTTTTAAAAGGCCTACGTCGGCCTTTGTTGCTAACCGCTGCCGCTTTTTTTGCCGGCTTGAATATTTATGTTTACCAGGCGGAAAAAGTGTTTACTCCGCTTTTGGCCTTGGCACTAGTATTTATTTTTAGAAAAGAACTAAAGCTTATTGGCCGGAAATATTTATTTTCAGCCATGTCGGTGGGCTTATTGGTAATTTTACCTTTTGTGTATCTGGCATTGACGACTCCGGCCATCTTTTTGCGGGCGAAAGGAACCAGTTTTGCCGCTGACCAGGTGCCCTTTTTGGCCAAAACTGCCCAAAGATTACAAACCGATACCCAAAACCATGATTTTGTCGGTTTAATTTTGGATAACCGCCGAATTACTTATGCCAAGGCTTTTGCCGGCGGCTATCTTTCCCATTTTGACCTAAACTGGCTTTTTATAACCGGTGATGATACTCGGCACCAGGCGCCGGGAATGGGCATGCTTTATTTGTGGGAACTGCCGTTTTTGCTTTGGGGGATTTACAATCTGATTTTTGGGAAATGGGATTTTAAGGTCAAATTATTGGTCTTTTCCTGGTTTTTATTAGCGCCTCTTCCGGCCGCTTTTTCCAGCGGCGCCCCTCACGGAGTGAGAACTCTAAGAATGATGCCGATGGTTCAAATTTTTGTCGCGTTGGGAATAATTGAGCTTTGGCGGGTGATTAAGGAACGGAGGTTGGTTTTAAAATTATTGATTGTGATTCCTCTTTTGGGGTTTTCTGTTTTCAATTTTGCTTATTATCTAAACCAATATTTTGTTCAGCAGAATTATTTTAATTCTCAATTTTGGCAATATGGCTATCAAGAGGCGCTTGAAGAAATTGAGAAAATTGAACCTCGTTATCAGAAAATAGTGGTTTCCAACCAGCCATTTTTAGATCAATCTTATATCTTTTTTCTGTTTTACTTAAAGTATCCGCCGGCTGAATATCAACGCTTTGGTGGCACGGTTTCCGGCGGCTTTGCCGAGACCCATCAGGGATTTGGCAAATATACTTTCCGGCCCATAACCTGGGCTCAGGAGGAAAAAAGCCCCTCAATTTTATATGTTGGCCGGCCCGGGAACTTTCCCGATGGGGCTAAGGTGATAAAATTAATTAATTTTCTGGACGGCCAACCGGCGATAAAATTGGTAGAAGGATAAAAAATGAAGGAAAAAACAATCTTTATATTTTTATTGATTTTGGTGATTCATAGTTTTTTTCGTTTTTACCAATTAGATTCGCGGAGCCCTTTTGGTTGGGACCAGGTGGATAATGCTTGGGCGGCAAAAAACATCATCGTTGACCATAAGCTTCCCCTGCTGGGGTTTCAGGCGAAACTCAACAGCGGCATTTTTATTGGCCCTTTATATTATTATCTAATTGCGCCTTTTTATTTTTTGACTGGATTGGATCCGGTCGCCTCCGGCATTTTCGCCGGTTTGACCAGCCTTTTTACGCTGTTGGTGATTTTCGTGGTGATCAGAAAAATTTTTTCCGATGAAGTAGCCTTAATCGCTTGTCTAATTTGGGCCGTTTCTTCTTCTTTGATAAATTTTGATCGGGTTCAAGGCCCGGTAAATTTTATTCCCCCTTTTTCGTTACTGATTCTTTATTTCCTTTATAAGTTTTTGACCGGCAACCTAAGGTATGTTTTTTTACTGGCCGCGGCGGTTGGCTTTGCCTTTCATACCCATTTTACCGCCGTCTTTTACCCCCTGATAATCTTTTGTTGCCTGCCCCTTTTTCCCCGAAAAAAACCGCTTTCGGGGTATCTGCCGCTAGCCTTAGCGGTCTTTATTTTGTTTTTAGCTCCCAATATCATACACGACTTTCAATCA